>NZ_DJSX01000032.1:0-73328 GCF_002439135.1 Pseudomonas sp. UBA6323
CAGGTCCTTGGAACGCCCGGACTGGGAAATGCACACTGCCACATCGCCCGGCTGCAGGGTCACCGCACTCATCGCCTGCATGTGCGGGTCGGAATAGGCCGCGGCGTTGAGCAGCAGGCGGAAAAATTTGTGCTGGGCATCGGCCGCCACGGCGCCGGAGGCACCGAAGCCGTAGAACTCCACGCGCTGCGCATTGGAGCAAGCGGCGATGGCGCGCTGCAGGGCCTCGGGGTCGAGCTTCTCGCGCACCTCCATCAGCGTATGCAGGGTGGTGTCGAAGATCTTCAGGCTGAAGTCGGCGACCGAGTCATCCTCGTGAATCGCGAACTGACCGAAGCTGGCACCGGCGGCCAGGCTCTGCGCCAGTTTCAGCTTGAGGTCCTGGAAACCACTGCAACCGATGGCGCGGCAGAAACGCACGATGGTCGGCTCGCTGATGCCGACGCTGTGCGCCAGCTCGGCCATGGAGCTGTGCATCACCGATGCAGGATCGAGCAAGACGTGATCGGCCACCTTGAGCTCGGACTTGCGCAGCAGGTGGCGCGACTGGGCGATGTGTTGCAACAGATTCACGGAGATAGGCTCTATGCAGAAAAGGGTCTACCGCGGCGCTCGGCGAGTCTCGGCTCGGTTATGATCGGCGGTCGGCGGTTGTAGTGACCTTGTAGTTATACTACATAGCTCGCGCTCGCGCACAGCCAAGCGGCTGCCGAACAGCTGAACGAATGTTTCAAACATCGGGCACGCCGCAAAAACACAGGCATTCTTGGGGCGTTTTTCACTGCCTCCTTCCTGCAAACGCAGGTAGTTTGCAACGGTCCGCTAAACGAGTCGGAGTGTTTCCCTTGAGTATTCCCTGCGACATGCTGGTCTTCGGTGGCACGGGCGATCTGGCCCTGCACAAGCTGCTGCCGGCGCTCTATCACCTGCACCGCGAAGGGCGCCTACACGCCGATGTGCACATCCTCGCCCTGGCTCGCAGCAGCCACACCCGCGAGGCCTACCAGGCCCTTGCCGAGCGCCACTGCCGCGCCCAGGTCGCCCGTGCCGATTTCACCAACGAGGCCTGGGCCAGCTTCGCCGCACGCCTCGACTACTTCGCCATGGACGCCGCGCAGAGCGCCGATTTCGGCCGCCTGGCCAAGCGCCTGGGGCGTGATGAACAGCGTGTGCGGGTCTACTACCTGGCCACCGCACCGAGTCTGTTCGAAGACATCGCCGCGCACCTGGCCAACGCCGGCCTGGCCGGCCCGGCGGCGCGTATCGTGCTGGAAAAACCCATCGGCCACTCGCTGGAGTCGGCTCGGGCGATCAATGCCGCCATCGGCGCCGTGTTCGATGAGGCGCGGGTGTTTCGTATCGATCACTACCTGGGCAAGGAAACTGTGCAGAACCTCATGGCGCTGCGCTTCGCCAATGCCCTATTCGAACCGGTCTGGCGCGCCGGGCATATCGATCACGTGCAGATCAGCGTCTGCGAAACCCTCGGTGTGGAAAACCGCGGCGGCTACTACGACAAGGCCGGCGCCATGCGCGACATGATCCAGAACCACCTGCTGCAACTGCTCTGCCTGGTGGCCATGGAAGCGCCGGTGCGATTCGACGCTGAAGCGGTGCGCAACGAGAAGGTGAAGATCCTCGAAGCGCTGAAACCCATCTCCGGCCTCGACGTGCAGGACAAGACCGTGCGCGGCCAGTACACCGCCGGCAAGATCGGCGGCCACGATGTCCCCGCCTACTACTTCGAGAAGAACGTCGACAACGACAGCGACACCGAAACCTTCGTCGCCGTGCAGGTGGAAATCGACAACTGGCGCTGGGCTGGCGTGCCGTTCTATCTGCGCACCGGCAAACGTCTGGCGAAGAAGGCCTCGGAAATTCTCATCCAGTTCAAACCGGTGCCGCACCGCCTGTTCAATGGCGGCGAAGCCAACCAGCTGCTGATCCGCCTGCAACCGGAAGAGCGCATCAGCCTGCAACTGATGGCCAAGAATCCCGGCAAGGGCATGCGCCTGAAGCCGGTGGAGCTGGACCTCAACCTGGCCAACGCCTTCAACCAGCAGCGCCGCTGGGACGCCTACGAGCGCCTGCTGCTCGACGTGATCGACGGCGACTCGACGTTGTTCATGCGCCGCGATGAAGTCGAGGCCGCCTGGCAATGGGTCGACCCGATCCTGCAGGGCTGGCACCAGCATTATCAAAGCCCGCGCCCCTACCCGGCCGGCAGCGATGGGCCGGAGCAGCTGCAGCACTTGCTGGAGCGCCACGGGAGGCACTGGGCATAGACATGTAACCCGGATGCAATCCGGGTTCCTCCGCTCAGCCCCGGATTTCATCCGGGCTACTGGCTCGCGTCTGCGTCGCTCAGGCTACTGATCGGCGCGCGTGCGCGAACACCACAAGCAACACCAGCATTCCCAGCCCTCCAGCAGCCAGGAACAAACCCTCGTAGCCCAACGACTTGGCCAGCCCCCCACTGCTGGCGCCGACGAAGCCGGACAACAGCAGTTGCGCCGACGCCTGTAGAGTGAAGTCGGCGCCTTCGTGTTCGGGGCGGCACATGCGCATCATGGCGGCGAACAGGGCGACGGTGGACATGCCGTCGGCCACCTGCTCGAACAGGGTCACGGCGTAGACCAACCCGGTGTTGGCGCCCTGCCCCACCAGCAACGCGAGGGCGGCGATGCCGATGGCCTGCAGCGCGCCGAACAGCATCAGCGCCCGCAGCACGCCGATGCGCGCGTAGAGCAGGCCGCCGAGCACGGCGCCGCCGATTCCGGCCAGGCTGCTGAACAGGGTTAGCTGGCCAAGTGCGCCCGTGCTCCAGCCCTGATCCACCAGCATCGGCTTGATCATCGGCGAGCCGAGCGAGTCGCCGAGCTTGAAGGTCAGCACCACCGCCAGCCAGAGGAGCATACCGGGCTGCGCCAGCAGGCCGCGGTAGTGATCGAGCAACAGGCGCGGGCCCAGGGCGCGCTCCGCCAGAGCAGGCTGAAAGGGCAGGACACGGCGCTCGGGGAACAACCAGATCGGCACGGTCATCAGCAGGATCAGGCCGGCCACCAGCCCCACCGCCAGGTTCCAGCCCAGCGGGTCGATCACCAGCAGCAGGCCGCTGCCGCTGACGATCATGCCGACCTTGTAGCCACCCACCTGCAGGCTGTTGCCCATGCCGCGCCAGCGTTCGGGCAACAGGCGCACGGTGAGGCCATCGGTGGCCACGTCCTGGGTCGAGGCCAGCAGGTTGATCAACAACAGTAGGCAGAGCAAAAGCCACAGGCCGGAGCCAAACAGCGTCTGCGGAGCGAGCAGCGCCAGTGCGGCGACACAGACGATGACGCCCGTCTGCAGCGGCAGGATCCAGCCACGGTGGTGGCCCAATCGGCGCGAGGCCAGGCGGTCGATCCAGGGCGCCCAGCACACCTTGAGCAGCCAGGGTAGCGCCAGCAATTTGAGCAGGCCGATCAGTGCCAGGTCGACGCCGTGCTGACGCAGCAGCACCGGCAGCGAGTGGGCGATCAATCCGGACGGCAGGCCTTGCGCGCAATAGAGCGAGGCCAAAAGCACCAGCGTGGCGTTGGACGGACGAGGTGCGGTTAGCGACATGGCGGGCGCTCGCGGCAAAAGCGCAAGCCTAGTGGTTTGCGCCAGCCAGCGGCAATGTGAAGGTGGTTACAGTTCGTAGCTCGGTTCGTCGCGGCTGAAGCCCGTCCCACAACAGCCAACCCGTAGCCCGGATGCAATCCGGGGCACTTCAATCGCGAATGAATTCGCTCCTACACAGGGTCTGCCGCCGGACTCTCCAATGCGTCCCCTACAAGCTATTCAGGCACTCACTCAGGCCACCGGCCAGGTTATCCAGCAGTTGCTCGTAACCGCTGGCGTCGACCGGCAGAGTGCCGCCCAGCGCATCCAGCTCCGCCAGTTTGACCGGCAGGCCCGCGGTGAGGGTTTCAGCCAGGCGCGGGCGCAGCGGCGGTTCGCTGAAAACGCAGCTCGGGCCGGTCTGCTGCAGGCGCTCGCGCATGGCAGCGACATGCCGCGCACCGGGCTGGACTTCGGTCAGCACGCTGAACACGCCGGCGTGCTTGAGGCCATAGGCGGCCTCGAAATAGTCGAAGGCCTCGTGGAAAACGAAGTATGGCTTGCCTTGCAAGGCGGCCAGTTGCGGGCGGATACGGCCATCGAGCGCATCCAGGCGCGCCTCGAAGGCTTGCAGGTTGGCGGCGTAGCGCGCAGCGTTGGCCGCATCCAGCTTGGCCAGGTCCGCGGCCATGCGCGCGGCAATCACCTTGGCGTTGTCCGCGGCCAGCCACAAATGGGCATCCAGACTGCCTGGGCGATGGTCGTGATCGTGTCCCAGGTCGTCACCGGCATGGGCGTGCTCGTGATCATGATCGTCGTGTTGGTGGTCGTGGTCATGCTCGCCATGGCTGTCGCCAAAGTGACGCAGGGTCATGCCGGGCAGATCCTGCACGGCCACCTGCGGCTTGTCGCGGCTGCCGAGCACGCGGGGCAGGAAGGCTTCCATGTCCGGGCCGATCCAGTACAGCAAGTCGGCCTCGCGCACTCGCCGTACGTCGGACGGACGCAGCGCATAGTGGTGCGGCGAGGCGCCCGGCGGCAGCAGCACTTCGGGCTCGCCAACACCGTCCTGTACCGCCGCGGCGATCAATTGCAGCGGTTTGATACTGGTCAGGACACGCACCTCGGCCTGGGCGCTGGCGACGAAAAGAAGGGTAAAGAGACAGAAAAGACGCAACACGGGGCATACTCGGATGGAATTGAATGGGTAATATAATAACGTCTCTTACCAGCGCCGTCCTTGCCCATGACCGACACGCCTCTGGCTTCACGCCCACACGACCATTCCCGCTGCGTCAGCCATGCGCTGGCTGAAGCCGAAGCCATCTGCGCTCGCCAGGGCCTGCGCCTGACCGCCCTGCGCAAACGCGTGCTGGAGCTGGTCTGGGCCAGCCACAAACCGCTCGGCGCCTACGACATTCTCGGCGTGCTGAGTGATGAAGATGGCCGCCGTGCGGCGCCGCCCACGGTCTACCGCGCGCTGGACTTCCTCCTGGAAAACGGCCTGGTGCACCGCATCGCCTCACTCAACGCCTTTGTCGGCTGCAGCCATCCGGAGCACGCGCATCAGGGCCAGTTCCTGATCTGCCGGGCCTGCCATGCGGCGACCGAACTGGAGCAGCCCGCCATCAGCCAGGCCATCGTCGACGGCGCAGCCGGCGTCGGTTTCGCCGTGGAAAGCCAGACCGTGGAAGTCGTCGGCCTGTGCGCAGGCTGCAAGGGCGCGGCATGAGCGAAGCGCTGATCCGCCTCGACGGCGTCGCTGTCAGCTTCAACGGCCAGGCCGTCCTGGACGACGTGCAGCTCAGCGTACAACCCGGCGAGATCGTCACCCTGATCGGCCCCAACGGCGCCGGCAAGACCACCCTGGTGCGTGTGGTGCTCGGCCTGCTGCAGCCTGAGCGTGGCAGCGTGCGCCGCACACCGCGTCTGCGCATCGGCTACATGCCGCAGAAACTTCATGTCGACGCCACCCTGCCGCTGTCGGTGCTGCGCTTCTTGCGCCTGGTGCCGGGAGTGGATCGCAAGCGCGCGCTGGCGGCACTGGCCGAAGTCGGTGCCGAGCAGGTGATCGACAGCCCGCTGCAGAGCATTTCCGGCGGCGAGATGCAGCGCGTGCTGCTGGCCCGCGCCCTGCTGCGCGAGCCGCAACTGCTGGTGCTCGACGAGCCGGTGCAGGGCGTCGACGTTGCCGGCCAGGCCGAGTTGTACAGGCTGATCTCGCGGCTGCGCGAGCGTCACGGCTGCGGCGTGCTAATGGTCTCGCACGACCTGCACCTGGTGATGAGCGCCACCGATCAGGTGGTCTGCCTCAACCGCCACGTATGCTGCTCCGGCCACCCGGAACAGGTCAGCTTTGATCCCGCCTTCATCGAGCTGTTCGGCCAGGACGCCAAGAGCCTGGCCGTCTATCACCACCATCACGACCACGCTCACGACCTGCATGGCGGCGTGGTCAAGCCCGGCCTGACCATTCACGGCCCGGCTCACGTTCACGGCCCGGACTGTAAACACTGATGCCCGATTTCCTTCTCAACGCCCTGCTCGCCGGCCTGGCGCTGGCCCTGGTGGCCGGCCCGCTGGGCTCCTTCGTGGTGTGGCGACGCATGGCCTATTTCGGCGACACCCTGTCCCACGCCGCCCTGCTCGGCGTGGCGCTGGGCTTGATGCTCGACGTCAGCCCGACCCTCACCGTGACCGTCGGGTGCGTGCTGCTCGCCGTGCTGCTGGTGACCCTGCAACAGCGCCAGCCGCTGGCCTCCGACACCCTGCTCGGCATCCTTGCCCACAGCACCCTGTCGCTGGGCCTGGTGGCGCTGAGCTTCATGCATGACGTGCGCATCGACCTGATGAGCTACCTGTTCGGCGACCTGCTCGCCGTCAGCCCTACCGACCTGGCCTGGATCATCGGCGGTAGCACGCTGGTGCTGGCGCTGCTGGCCTGGCTGTGGCGACCGCTGCTGGCGATCACCGTGCACGAGGAGCTGGCGCGGGTCGAAGGCCTGCCGGTGGCGGCGATCCGCCTGGCGCTGATGTTGCTGATCGCCGTGGTGATCGCCGTAGCGATGAAGATCGTCGGCGTGCTGTTGATCACCTCCCTGCTGATCATTCCCGCGGCTGCCGCCCAGCGTCACGCGCGCACGCCGGAGCAGATGGCCGTGGGCGCCAGCCTGCTCGGGCTGCTGGCGGTGTGCTGCGGCCTGGCGCTTTCTTGGTACCAGGACACGCCGGCCGGGCCGTCCATCGTGGTCAGCGCCGCGGCGCTGTTCCTGGCCAGCTTCGCATTGCCCAGACGCAGCGCCTGATGGCGCGCTCTGCGTAGCCCGGATGCAATCCGGGAATACTCCAGCACGTTTTCCCCGGATTGCATCCGGGCTACGGCGCTAGCGATCGAGGTGAAATCAGTGCCGCAAGCCTGTATAATTGCGCGTTTTTTGCACAATTCGAGACGCGTAGTCATGAAGTCGTTCGCTTTTCGCGGTCTTCCTCTTTTGCTGGTTCTGCTGCTGATCGGTTGCCAGAGCAGCCAGCAGCAGAGTCTCCCGCCGGTTGATGATCTGGTCCTCGCCTTCCGCCAGCTCGACCTGAGCCTGGCCGAGGAGCGTCTCGACGATGCGCGTGGCCAGCTCGGCGCACTGCAGCAACGCGCCAGCCGCGACACACGCCTGGAGCAGTACCAGCGCCAACTGGCCGAAGCCTATATGGAGCGGGGCCAGGAAGCGCTGCAGCAGGGCGATCTGGACCGCGCCGCACAAGCGCTGGGCCAGGCTCGCAGCCTGATGCCGCAGGCGCCGTCATTGAGTCACGACCTCAACCAGGCCATCGATAGCGCCCGCGCCGCACGTCAGGCTGCAGCCGAACAGCAGGCACGCGAAGCTGCCGCCAAACTCGACGCTGAGCGCCAGGAGCAACTGCGCCAGCAGCGCCTGGCCAGAGCGACCGTCGCAACGGCGCCTGCGAGCGAGCCGGCTCCCGAGGCCGAGAGCACGCCTACCGCCCGACTGATCGACCCGAACGCGGCCACCAGTTCGGTGGCGTTGCCTATGCTGGACAGCCAGGACAATCAGGAACTGCGCCGCCTGCTCGACAACGTGGCAGCGGACGCCGTGACCTTTCGCTGCGCCGTGCACATCGAAGTGCGCGAGGCCAAGGACTATCCCTGGGTCGCGGCACTGCTCTCGGCTCGTATCAAGAAGCTCGACCCGAGCTTCCGACCACAGTTGAGCCAGAAGATAGTGCCGCAACAGGTACCGCGCCTGCTGTTGAGCCCGCAGCGCCAGTGAAACGGGCGCTGACACCGCCGCTGATCGGTAATGCCGTTTTGTAATAACCATAGGTCAAGAAAGATTTTCTCGGCCTAAACACCGCCGGGTAGACTAGCGCCCTTTTGCGCCTTACCCGGCGCCCGATGGCCGGCCCCCTTTCACCTTTGGGCTCGCCCTTGAACACACCCAAAAGGTCGTTCGCGTGATCCAGTTTCAATCCGTCCACAAGGCCTACCGCGTCGCGGGCCGCGAGATTCCGGCGTTGCAGCCCACCACGTTGCAGATCGGCAGCGGCCAGGTGTTCGGTATCATCGGCCACTCCGGCGCTGGCAAGAGTACCCTGCTGCGCCTGATCAACCGCCTGGAAGAACCCTCCGGCGGGCGCATCGAGATCGACGGCGTCGACGTCACCGCCCTCGATGCCAATGGCCTGCGCCGCTTCCGCCAACAGGTCGGGATGATCTTCCAGCACTTCAACCTGCTGTCGTCGAAGACCGTCGCCGACAACATCGCCATGCCGCTGCGCCTGGCTGGCGAGCTGAGCCGCGCCGAGATCGACGCCCGCGTCGCCGAGCTGCTGGCACGCGTCGGCCTGCAGGATCACGCCAACAAATACCCCGCGCAGCTCTCCGGCGGGCAGAAACAGCGTGTCGGCATCGCCCGTGCGCTGAGCACACGGCCGAAGATCCTGTTGTGCGACGAAGCCACCAGCGCCCTCGATCCGCAGACCACCACTGCCGTGCTGCAGCTGCTGGCCGAGATCAATCGCGAGCTGGGCCTGACCATCGTGCTGATCACCCACGAGATGGATGTGATCCGTCGCGTCTGCGACCGCGTGGCGGTGATGGACGCTGGCGTCATCGTCGAGGAAGGTCCGGTAGCCGAGGTGTTCCTGCACCCGCAGCAACCGACCACGCGGCGTTTCGTGCAGGAATCCGAGCACGTCGACGAGGCCGAGCAACATGACGACTTCGCCCATGTCCAGGGCCGCATCCTGCGCCTGACCTTCCAGGGCGAAGCCACCTACGCGCCGCTGCTGGGCACCGTGGCCCGCGAGACCGGGGTGGACTACAGCATCCTTGCCGGACGCATCGACCGCATCAAGGACACCCCCTACGGCCAGCTGACCCTGGCCCTCACCGGTGGCGACATCGACGCCGCGCTGGCGCGCTTCGAAGCCGCCGACGTGCATCTGGAGGTACTGCGCTGATGCTCGAACAACTGCTGCCCAACGTCTTCTGGCCGGAAATCTGGCAGGCCAGCCTCGATACTCTGAACATGCTGCTCGGCTCGATGTTGTTCACCGTGCTGCTCGGCCTGCCGCTCGGCGTGCTGCTGTTCCTCACCGGTCCGCGCCAGTTGTTCGAGCAGAAGGCCCTGTACGGTGCGCTGTCGCTGGTGGTGAACATCCTGCGCTCGGTGCCCTTCGTCATTCTCTTGATCCTGATGATCCCCTTCACCGAGCTGCTGGTCGGCACCTCGCTGGGCGTCGCGGGCGCCATTCCGCCGCTGGTGGTGGGCGCCACGCCATTCTTCGCGCGCCTGGTGGAAACCGCCCTGCGTGAAGTGGAGCGCGGCATCATCGAGGCAACCCAGGCGATGGGCGCCAGCACCTGGCAGATCATCACCCGCGCGCTGCTGCCCGAGGCGCTGCCCGGTCTGCTCGCGGCCACTACCGTCACTGCGATTACCCTGGTCTCCTACACCGCCATGAGCGGCCTGATCGGCGGCGGCGGCCTCGGCGACCTGGCCGTGCGCTACGGCTACCAGCGCTACCAGCCGGACGTGATGGCCGTGACCGTGATCCTGCTGCTGATTCTGGTGCAGGTGCTGCAGGTGGTCGGGGATCGCCTGGTCATACATTTTTCTCGTAAGTAATCACGACAAGCGGCGACTCGCCACCCGCGAGACCCGCACCAACCTTCCCAAAAGGAACCTTGAAATGAAGAAGCTGCTGACTGCCATCGCCGCTTGCGCGGCCTTCTCGGCCCAGGCCGAAACACTGAGCGTCGCCGCCACCCCGGTGCCGCACGCGGAGATCCTCGAGTTCGTCAAACCGGCCCTGGCCAAAGAAGGCGTGGAGCTGAAAGTGCGCGTGTTCACCGACTACGTGCAGCCCAACCTGCAGGTACAGCAGAAGAACCTCGACGCCAACTTCTTCCAGCACCAGCCGTACCTGGACGAGTTCAATGCCAGTCGCAAGACCGAGCTGGTCAACGTTGCCGGCGTGCATGTCGAGCCCTTCGGGGCCTACTCCAGCAAGATCAAGGACCTGAGCGAGCTGGCGCAGGGCGCCACCGTGGCCATCCCCAACGACGCCACCAACGGCGGCCGCGCCCTGCTGCTGCTGCAGAAGGCCGGCGTGATCAAGCTCAAGCCGGAAGCCGGCATCCTCGCCACGCCGAAGGACATCGTCGAGAACCCGAAAGGCATCAAGGTGCGTGAACTGGAAGCGGCCACACTGCCGCGCGTGCTGAGCCAGGTCGACGTTGCCCTGATCAACACCAACTATGCCCTGGAAGCCAAGCTGAACCCGACCCAGGACGCCCTGGCCATCGAAGGCAGCGACTCGCCGTACGTCAACATCCTGGTGACCCGCGCTGACAACAAGGACAGCGACGCCGTGCAGAAGCTGGTCAAGGCCCTGCACAGCGCCGAGACCAAGCAGTTCATCGAAGAGAAATACAAGGGCGCCGTAGTACCGGCGTTCTGATCGCCGCTGACACCCCGAGCTGTACCCGATGCCGCGCCGCTGCCAAGCCGCGCGGCATTTTTTATGGGCAGTACTTCGCGCACCCTACCTGGCTGCCATCGCGGACAAGTCCGCTCCCACAAAAAACGGTGCAAGCGCACGGCGGCTCGCCACTCATACCGTAGGAACGGTCTTGACCGCGAAGCTTTTCCTGCTGCGCCATTCGCGGGCAAGTCCGCTCCCACAGAAAGCGGCGCACGCCCTACCCGGCCCTGAGCTTCTCTGGGCGAATCCAGATGAACAGGCACAGGGCGATTACTGTCCCGGATCCCGGATTGCATGCAGGCTACGACCTCCCAAGGATTAGCCCCGCAGGCAATCCAGCAGACAGTCCAGCGCCGGCTGGCGCTGCGCACGCCGCAACAGCGCCACCAGTTCACGGTGGAAGGCCAGTTCGCCCAGCTCGATCACCCGCAGGCGGGTCGGCCGCTGCAGCCACAGGCCGGCACGCGGCACCAGCGACACACCCATGCCGTTCTCCACCAGGCGCACGATGGCCTCCACCTCGTCCAGCTCCAGGGCCTCGCGCACCGCCAGTCGCTGCTCGCGGAGAAACCGGCTGACCTGACGACCGCCGAACGAGGCACGGTCGTATCGCACGAAGGGCTGCTCGGCGAGCAACTGCAGCGGATCGTCGCCGGCTACGTCCAACGGCGCGATGAGCACGAAGGGTTCGCGTGCCAGCGGCACCTCCAGCAGCTCCTTGGGCAATGGGAACGGCGGCTTGATCAGCAGGGCCAGGTCCAGCTCGCCGGCATCGAGCTGGGTGAACAGCTGCAGCGACACACCCGGCACCAGCTTCAGTTCGACCCGCGGCGCCAGCTGGCGAAAGCGCGGCAGCGCCTCGGCCAGCAGCCCGGTCTGCAGGGTGGCGATGGCGCCGACGCGCAATTCGCCCTGCCACTGATCAGCGGCCTGCGGCAAGGCCATCTGCGCATACAGCGCCAGCATCTGCTCAGCCAATGGCAGAGCGTGGCGACCGGCGGCGTTGAGCACGGCGGCGCGGCCGCTGCGGTCGAACAGGCGTACGCCCAGGTGCTGTTCCAGTACGCGGATCTGCGCGCTGACCGCCGACTGGGTCAGGCCAACCTGCTGCCCGGCAGCGGCGAAGGTGCCCAGGCGGGCCACGGTGACGAAGGTTTTCAGCTCGCGCAGCATAAGCATCTCGATTGATCAGAATTATTTGAGCTTGCGAGAAAGGATATTCGCTTTCAATCGATTTGGCTGTTGCTAGGCTAGCCCGACAGACAATAACCAGAGGTACTGCGTGATGGCCCTTGCTCCCTTTCACTTGGCGATTCCCGTTTTCGATCTCGCCGCAGCGCGGCATTTCTATGGCGAGGTGTTCGGTTGCGCCGAAGGGCGCAGCAGCGATCACTGGGTCGATTTCGATTTCTTCGGCCATCAGCTGGTGATCCACGAGGCGCCGAAGATGGCCTACCAGGAAGCGGCCGTGAGCAACCCGGTGGATGGCCACGACGTGCCGGTGCCGCACTTCGGCGTGGTGCTCGGCTGGGCCGACTGGGAAGCCCTGGCCGAGCGCCTGCGCAGCCGCGAAACGCAATTCGTCATCGAGCCCTATGTGCGTTTCAAGGGCCAGGTCGGCGAGCAGGCGACCATGTTCCTCCTTGACCCCTGCGGCAACGCCCTCGAGTTCAAGGCGTTCAAGGACATCGGCCAGCTGTTTGCCAAGTGAGCAACTGAGTCAGGTCCGGCGACGGGGCGAGGTAGACGCCGCTCAGTCCAGCGGGTTGTCGATCTGCGCGCGCAGCAGTTCGGCGAAGGCGCTGGCCTCCACCGGGCGGCTGATCAAAAAGCCCTGGATCTCGTCGCAGTTCTGGCTCTTGAGAAAGTCCATCTGCGCCTGGGTTTCCACGCCCTCGGCGACCACTTTCAGCTCCAGGCTGTGGGCCATGGCGATGATCGCGCGAGTGATCGCCGCGTCCTCGCTGCCGGGCGAGAGATCGCGGATGAAGGTCTGGTCGATCTTCACGTAGTGCACCGGGAAGCGCTTGAGGTAGCTGAGCGAGCTGTAGCCGGTGCCGAAGTCGTCGATCGCCAGCTTCACGCCCAGCGCACGCAGTTGCTGGAAGGTGGCGATGACGCTTTCGACGTTGTCGAGCAGTTGGCTTTCGGTCAGTTCCAGCTCCAGGTATTGCGGCGCCAGGCCGGTTTCCTCGAGCACCTGGCGGACCAGGCTGGTGAGGTTGCCCTGGCGCAGCTGGTGCACCGACAGGTTGACCGACACGCGTATCTGCGCCAGCCCCTGGCGCTGCCACTCGCAGGCCTGCTGGCAGGCCTGGCGCAGGACAAACTCGCCGATCGGCGCGATCAACCCGGTCTCTTCGGCCAGGCCGATGAACTCGCCCGGCGCCACCATCCCCTGCTGCGGATGGCGCCAGCGCACCAGCGCTTCGGCGGCATTGAGCTGGTCGTCGGCGAGGTTCAGCTTGGGCTGGTAGAACACCTCCAGCTGACCTTCGTCGATCGCCTTGCGCAACTGGTTCTCCAGTTGCAGGCGCTCGAGGGTGTAGGCCTGCAGGTTGTCGGTGAAGAACTGGAAGGTATTGCCGCCCAGGTGCTTGGCATGCTGCACGGCCATGTTGGCCTGGCTGATCAGCGCGCTGATCTCGCGTGCGTAGTCCGGCAGCAGGCTGATCCCCAGCGAGGCGCTGACCACCAACTCGTGACCGCCGACGGTCATCGGCACACGCAGCTTGGCCAACAGCCGGCTGGCCACCCGCGCCAGGCTGGAGAGGCTGCCGTAGGCGTCGAGGATGACGGCGAACTCATCGCCCGACAGCCGCGCGATGCAGTCGGCCTCGGGCAGGTTATGGGTCAGGCGGCGGCTGATCTGGCGCAGCAACTGGTCCGCCACTTCATGGCCGAGGCTGTCGTTGAGCAGCTTGAAGCGGTCCAGGTCGATATGCACCAGGGCAATGCTGCGACCGCTCTGCCGCGCGCGCTGGCTGGCGTCGTGCAGGCGCTCCTTGAACAGGGCGCGGTTGGCCAGGCCGGTCAGCTCGTCGTAGTGCGACAGGTAGCGCAGCCGTTCCTCGGCCTCGCGCCGCGCGGTGAGATCGGCGAAGAAGCCGACGATATGGCTGGGTCGTCCACTGGCATCGCGCACCAGATTGAGCTGCAACCATTGCGGATAGAGCTCGCCGCTCTTGCGCGTCTCGATCAGTTCGCCTTGCCAGCTGCCGCTGCTGTCCAGCTCCTGGCGGATCATCTGATACTGCCTGTGCATCTCGCGGCTGCCGATCAGGCTGGTCACGGTACGTCCGACCACTTCCTCGCTGCTGTAGCCGGTTACCGCGCTGAAGGCGCGGTTGACCGCCAGCACGCGGTAGTCGGGGTCGAGAATGAAGATACCCTCGCTGGCCGCCTCGAACACGGTCGCCGCAAGGCGCTGTTGCTGCTCCTGCTGGCGTCGCGCGCTGACGTCGCGCCGCGTGCCGAGCATGCGCCGGACACGGCCGGCGGCATCGCGTTCGACCGCGCGGCCACGGTCTTCGACCCAGATCCAGTGGCCATCGACATGGCGCACGCGGTACTCGATCTGATAATCCTCGCTGCGCCCCTTGAGGTGCTGGACCAGCGCCCGGCGCAGCCGCGGCAAGTCATCCGGATGCAGGCGTGGCGTCAGATCGCGCAGCATCACCTTGACCTGGCCCGGCTCCAGGCCGAACAGCTCGCGCAGGTGCGAGTGGTGCACCTGATCGCTTTCCAGGTCCCAGTCCCACAAGCCCAGCTCGCTGGCCTCCAGCGCCAGGGCCAGGCGCGCCTGGCTCTTGCCCAGGGCGTGGGTCGCCTCGTCCAGCTCCAGGGTGCGCTCGGCCACACGCATTTCCAGCTCGTCGTGGGCACCGCGCAATTCGCGTTCGGCGCGGCGGCGTTGTTCCACCTCGCGCGCCAGTTCTTCGTTGAGTCCTTCTGCGCGCCGCTTGGCATGCTCAAGATTGCTGATCAGCGCCAGGTTGTGAAAGCGCTGCAGCAGGCTGCGCTGCACCAGCCGATTGACCTGCCAGGCGACGATCAGCAGGGCGAGAAACAGGATCACGCTGAGTAGCCCCCAGCCGCGTTGCAGGCCGCTATCGGACAGCAGCAGGTAGGCGGCCGAAGGCACCAGGCACGGCAAGGCGAAACTCAGAAAAGCAGGCAGGCTGACGGCATAGGCCACGCTGGCCGAAAGAATCGCCGCGCCGATCAGGCCATAGACCAGCGCCTGTTGATAGAACACGTCGGCCGGCACCAGCACGATCACGGCGAACGCCAGAGTCAGGCCGGATGCGGCGGAGCCGAAGAGGAAGATGCGCTGCCAGTAGGGTTCGGCCTGGCGGCTGGGCAGCGCCTCGTTGAAGGCATTCACCTGAGTCAGGCGCAGCAGCACCAGCAACACCACCCAGCCCAGCCAGGCCGCGAGCAACGGCGCGCTCTGCTGGCTCCACAGCAACAGGCTGCAGGCCAGGCCGACCAGCAGCATGAGCAGGGTGGGCAGGCGCGAGCCCAGGAACAACAGGCGCGTGCGCTCGACGGTAATGTCCGTGGCGAACTGACGTGCAGCCTGCTGCGGGTCCAGCGTCACCTCGTGAACTACGGCGCTAGTCGTGGCGGTCATAGGCGATGTTCTTGTAATGGTGCCTAAGGGTCTGCGGCGTATATATGGGCGCTCTCAGCCCTGACGTCGCCGGAGAATACCCGAGACAGACCCAGTGCCCAACAAAGATGTGGACCATTTCACAGGGTGATGGCCAACTTTTGGCGGGCGCCCAAGATCGTACTGGCCCTTGGCCGCCTGCCTGCGCCCATCTGCGCCCTGACCTGCCGGTCGTCGGTTAGATCCGGTCGGTTTCGCCTCATCTGGCCGACGGTTTGCCCTCCCCTGTCCGGCCCCCTAGAATGCCGCGATGCAAAATGACCCCGAACTCCTCCTCGCTTCGCTCAACGACGCCCAGGTCCAGGCCGTGGCCGCCCCGCTCGGCCGCCAGCTGGTGCTGGCCGGCGCCGGCTCGGGCAAGACCCGCGTGCTGGTGCACCGCATCGCCTTCCTCATCCAGGCGATGGGCGCTTCGCCTCATTCGATCCTGTCGGTGACCTTTACCAACAAGGCCGCCGCCGAGATGCGCCACCGCATCGAACAGATGCTCGGCCACAACCCGGCCGGCATGTGGGTCGGCACCTTCCACGGCCTGGCCCATCGCCTGCTGCGCGCCCACTGGCAGGAAGCCGGGCTGGCCGAGAATTTCCAGATTCTCGACTCCGACGATCAGCAACGCCTGATCAAACGAGTGATCCGTGACCTGGGCCTGGACGAACAACGCTGGCCGGCCAAGCAGGCGCAGTGGTTCATCAACGGCCAGAAGGACGAAGGCCTGCGCCCGGCGCATATTCAGGCTGGCGGCGACCTGTTCCTGGCCACCATGCGTGGTATCTACGAGGCCTACGAAGCGGCCTGCGCACGCACCGGGGTGATCGACTTCTCCGAGCTGCTGCTGCGCGCGCTCGACCTGTGGCGCGACAAGCCGGGCCTGCTCGAACATTACCAGCGGCGCTTCCGCCATATCCTGGTCGACGAGTTCCAGGACACCAACGCCGTGCAGTACGCCTGGCTGCGTCTGCTGGCCCAGGGCGGCGACACGTTGATGGTGGTCGGCGACGACGACCAGTCGATCTACGGCTGGCGCGGCGCGCGCATCGAGAACATCCAGCAGTTCTCCAGCGACTTCCCCGACACCCAGGTGATCCGCCTGGAGCAGAATTACCGCTCCACCGCCGGTATCCTCAAGGCGGCCAACGCCCTGATCGCCAACAACAACGGGCGCCTCGGCAAGGAGCTGTGGACCGATGGCAGCGACGGCGAGCCGCTGGCCCTGTACGCCGCCTTCAACGAGCATGACGAAGCGCGCTACGTGGTCGAGACCATCGAGGACGCGCTGCGCAAGGACGGGCTCAAGCGCAGCGAGATCGCCATTCTGTATCGCTCCAACGCCCAGTCGCGGGTGCTGGAAGAGGCGCTGCTGCGCGAGCGCATCCCCTACCGTATCTACGGCGGCCAGCGCTTCTTCGAGCGCGCCGAGATCAAGAACGCCATGGCCTACCTGCGTCTGCTCGACGGACGCGGCAACGATGCTGCGCTGGAGCGCATCATTAACGTGCCGGCACGCGGCATCGGCGAGAAGAGCATCGAGACCATCCGCGAGTACGCCCGCGCCCATGACGTGCACATGTGGGAAGCGATCCGCCTGATGCTTGCCAACAAGGCCCTGCCAGGCCGCGCTTCGAGCGCCCTGAGCGGCTTTATCGAGCTGATCGAAGGCTTGGCCGAGAAGGTACTGGCCATGCCCCTGCACCAGATGACTCAGGTGGTCATCGAGCAAAGCGGCCTGCTCGCCTACCACGAGGCGGAAAAGGGCGAGAAGGGCCAGGCCCGGGTGGAGAACCTGGAGGAACTGGTCAGCGCCGCGCGCGCCTTCGAGAACGACGAAGACGACGAGCTGACTCCGCTGCAGGCCTTCCTCACCCACGCCTCGCTGGAGGCTGGGGACACCCAGGCCGCCGAAAACGAGGACAGCATTCAATTGATGACCCTGCACAGTGCCAAGGGCCTGGAATTCCCGCTGGTATTCCTGGTTGGCATGGAAGAGGGTCTGTTCCCACATAAGATGAGCCTGGAAGAACCGGGCCGACTGGAAGAAGAACGCCGCCTGGCCTACGTTGGCATTACCCGTGCCATGCAGAAGCTGGTGATCAGCTACGCCGAAACCCGGCGTCTCTACGGTAGCGAGACCTATAACAAGGTCTCGCGCTTCGTCCGCGAAATCCCCGCACCGCTGGTTCAGGAAGTACGCCTGAGCAATAGCGTCAGCCGCCCGGTAAGCACCAGCTCGATGAGCGGTAGCAGCCTGTTCGCCGGTAGCGCCGTGCCGCAGACGCCCTTCAATCTGGGCCAGCGGGTACGCCACAGCCTGTTCGGCGAGGGCACCATTCTCAACTTCGAGGGTGCCGGCGCGCAGGCCAGGGTGCAGGTGAATTTTGAAAACGAAGGCAGTAAGTGGCTGATGCTGGCGTATGCCAAGCTCGAAGCCGTGTGAAGAGCCTATGCACGATCAGCTGCGCGTCGGCCCTACTGCGTTAAAAACAGGCTCGGAAGCCGCTTGCGGCTAACGCCCTTTAGGGCGGCCCCGGAGGGGCGAGCGGAGCGAGTCATGCGAATGTACAAAAGTACAGTTGCCCGCGACTCCGACCGTTCCTCGCCTATTTTTGCCTTGTAGGACTCTAGCTCGCATGCTCGTGAACAGGCTCTGAGTACCTACCGTATCTGGAGAGAATCGATGAATCGCCGCAATCTGTTCGGCGCCGCTCTGGCGCTGTTCGCCGCCATCGGCCTGGTTGGCTGCAAAGAAGAAAAGGCTGCCAGTGAGCAAGCCGCTGCCAAGCCGGCAGAAACCTTCCACTGGAAGATGGTCACTTCCTGGCCGAAAAACTTCCCCGGTCTGGGCACCTCTGCCGAGCGCCTGGCTGAGCGTATCAATGCCATGAGCGCCGGGCGCCTAACCGTCAAGGTCTACGCCGCCGGCGAGCTGGTTCCCGCACTGGAAGTGTTCGACGCGGTATCGCGCGGCACCGCCGAGATGGGCCACGGCACCCCGTACTACTGGAAGGGCAAGGTACCGGCTGCGCAGTTCTTCAGCAGCGTGCCGTTCGGCCTCTCCACCCTGGAAATGAACGCCTGGCTGAGCAAGGGCGGCGGTCAGGCGCTGTGGGACGAAACCTATGCACCCTACGGTGTGAAACCGCTGTCGGCGGGCAACACCACCATGCAGATGGGCGGCTGGTTCAACAAGGAAATCAACAGCCTGGATGACATCAAGGGCCTGAAGATCCGCATGCCGGGCCTCGGTGGCGAAGTCTGGAGCAAGCTTGGCGCGATCACCGTCAACCTGCCTGGCGGCGAAATCTTCACCTCTCTGCAGACCGGTGCCATCGATGCTACCGACTGGGTCGGCCCGTACAACGATCTGGCCTTCGGTCTGCACAAGGCCACCAAGTACTACTACTTCCCGGGCTGGCAGGAGCCGCAGGCCGTGGTCGAATCCATGGTCAACCAGAAGGCCTTCGACGCGCTGCCGGCCGACCTGCAGGCCATCGTCGTCGAAGCCGCGCGCGCCGCGACCCTGGATATGATGGACGACTACGTGTTCAACAATGCCAAGGCGCTGCAAAGCCTGAAGAGCGAAGGCGTGCAGTTCAAGCGTCTGCCCGATGAAGTGCTGCAGGCCATGCGCGAACAATCCGACGTGGTGCTCGAAACCCTGGCAGCCGAGAACGACCTCAACGGCCGCATCTGGGCTTCGCAGAAAGCCTTCCTCGAAGAGGCCAGCGCCATGCAGGCGCTGACCGAGAAAGAGCTGTACGACTGGCGTTAAGCTGCTGCCGCTCCCACAAGGCTTTTTGCCCTTGTGGGAGCGAATTCATTCGCGATGGTTGGCGCCGTACCAGCAGGATCGCGAATGAATTCGCTCCTACAAAAAATACCTGGAAGCCATCCCATGCGTTTTTCCGCCCTGCTTCTGCTGCCCCTGCTCGCCGTTGGCCTGATCGGCTGCAAGGACGACTCCAAGCCGGCCGACCAGGCCGCAGCCCCCGCTCAGACCTTCCACTGGAAGATGGTCACCACCTGGCCGAAGAACGCTCCCGGCACCGGCACTGCCGCCGAACGCCTGGCCGAGCGCGTCAACGCCATGAGCGCCGGGCGCCTGACCATCAAGGTCTATGCCGCTGGCGAACTGGTGCCGGCGCTGGAAGTGTTCGATGCGGTGTCGCGCGGTACCGCCGAATTGGGCCACGGCACGCCCTACTACTGGAAGGGCAAGGTGCCGGCCGCACAGTTCTTCGGCGCGGTGCCCTTCGGCCTGTCCACCCAGGAAATGAACGCCTGGCTGAGCAAGGGCGGTGGCCAGGCGTTGTGGGACGAAGCCTACGCGCCGCTCGGTCTCAAGCCGCTGACCGCGGGTAACAGCACCATGCAGATGGGCGGCTGGTTCAACAAGGAAATCCACAGCCTGGCTGACATCAAGGGCCTGAAGATCCGCATGCCGGGGCTCGGCGGCGAGGTCTGGAGCCGCCTCGGAGCCACCACCGTGGTGCTGCCGGGTGGCGAGATCTTCACCGCGCTGCAGACCGGCGCCATCGACGCCACCGACTGGGTCAGCCCCTACAACGACCTGGCCTTCGGCCTGCAGAAGGCGGCCAAGTATTACTACTACCCGGGCTGGCAGGAGCCGCAGTCGGTGCTCGAACTGCTGATCAACCAAAAGGCATTCGATGCGCTGCCGGCCGACCTGCAGGCCATCGTCACCGAAGCGGCCCGCGCCGCGACTCAGGACATGATGGACGACTACGTCTACCACAACGCCCTGGCGCTGGACGAGTTGAAGAAGAGCGGCACCCTGCTCAAGCGCTTCCCCGACGAGGTGCTTGAGGCCATGCAGCGCGAGACCGAACAGGTGCTCGGCGACCTGGCGGCGCAGAGCGAACTCAATGGCCGCATCTGGGCCTCGATGCAGGCCTTCCAGGCGCTGGCGACCTCGATGCATGCGCTGTCGGAAAAGGAGCTGTACGACTGGCGCTAAGCCGGTCGGCCACGCTTGTAGGAGCGGATTTATCCGCGAAAGGCGGCAGGCACCGAGACGTCGATGATCGCGAATAGATGCGCGCCTACAAATTCCACATCCTTTTTTCTCCGTTTGTCGTTCGAGAAGTCGCTACCCACCATAGCGGCCATACTCGAAGCATGAACAAGAACTCGACCGACCCCGCCCTCATCCTCGATACCGCTCTGCAACTGGCCGACGTCTGCGGCTGGGAACGCCTGCATCTGTTCGAAGTGGCCGCCGCGCTGGATATCGGCCTGGACGATATCGCTCACCATTACCGCGACAAGGATGATCTGGTGGAAGCCTGGTTCGACCGCGCCGACCAGGCCATGCTCGGCCACGCCAGAAGTCCCGTTCTGGCTGGCCTGAACGCCGAACAGCGGCTGGAAAGCTGCTTGCTGGCCTGGCTCGACAGCCTCGCCGCCCATCGTGCCGTCACCGCGCAGATGCTGCTGTACAAACTGGAGCCCGGCCATATTCACCTGCAAGTGCTCGGCCTGATGCGCATCAGCCGCACCGTGCAGTGGTGGCGCGAGGCCGCCGGGCGGCAGAGCCTGCATTTGCGCCGCATCGCCGAAGAGACCCTGCTCACCAACGCCTACCTGCTCAGCTTCGTGCACTGGCTGCGCCATCCGGCAGAAGACGCCGCCACCTTCCGCGCCGTCCTGCGCGGCCAGCTGCGCGCCGGACCACTGCCGCTGCTGTTGCAGCGTTGGTAGCCCGGATGAAATCCGGAGTCATGGTTGCGACCTCCCCCGATTGCATCCGGGCTACTCGGACAAATCGCAGGGTGCTCGCCCTACAGGCAAAAGCCGGAAACATTCTGTCACTGGTCATCGCCAGCGGCGGCGGGCAAGATGCCGAACAAGCTTTTCCAACAGAGAGAAAACCGTGATGCAGCGTTTCCTCAGTATCGCCATGGTTCTGTGCCTGGCACTGACCTTCAGCTTCGAAGCCCACGCCAAGCGTTTTGGCGGTGGCAAATCCTTTGGCTCCGCCCCCAGCCATCAGACCCGTCAGGCCACGCCGCAGTCGCAACCCGCGGCCCAGGCTCCGGGTCGTCAGCAACCTGCCGCTGCTGCCAGCGGTGCCTCGCGCTGGCTCGGCCCGCTGGCCGGCCTGGCCGCCGGTGGCCTGCTGGCCTCGATGTTCATGGGTGACGGCTTCGAAGGTCTGCAGATCATGGACTTTCTGATCTTCGGCCTGATCGCCTTCCTGATCTTCCGCTTCCTCGCCGCCCGTCGTGCTCGCCAACAGCCGCAAATGGCAACTGCCGGTGCGCCCTACCAGCGCGAGATGCCGCACGCCGAAAACGCTCCGGCCGCTGGCAGCAATATCTTCGGCGGTCGCCTGGCCTCGGCTGCACCGGTGATCAACGCTCCGGCCTGGTTCAACGAGCAGAGCTTCATCGCCGCCGGTCGTGAGCACTTCATGAACCTGCAGCAGCACTGGGACGCCGACGAGATGGACAAGATCTCCGAGTTCGTCACCCCGCAGCTGCTGGACTTCCTCAAGCGCGAGCGCGCCGAATTGGGTGACGGCTTCCAGTCCACCTACATCGACGACCTTCAGGTCCAGCTCGACGGCGTCGACGACAACGCCGAGAAGACCACCGCCACCCTGACCTTCAGCGGCGTGTCGAAAACTTCGCGCTTCGACCAGGGCGAGCCGTTCAGCGAAAGCTGGCGCCTGGAGCGCGCCCAGGGCGACAACCAGCCCTGGCTGATCGCCGGCATTCGCCAGAACTGATCGCTACGACGCACAAAAACCCGGGCTTGCCCGGGTTTTTTCATTTCGGCATTGGCTCGCTATCGCGGCTGAAGCCGCTCCTACACAAGCGCCTTACGGCCCTCATGGCCATGTCGGCGCAGAAAGCAGCACCCGTAGGAGCGGACTTGTCCGCGAATCGCGGCGCCAGCCGCGCCTGCACAAGCCGGAGTCACGTCATCGCGGCTCGGCGCATGCCAATATGCGGGATGTCGTCTTCCAGATAGACCTCGGTCACCGGCTCGAAGCCATAACGTCCGTAGTAACCCTGCAGATGCGCCTGAGCAGACAGGTAGACCGGCACGCCCGGCCAACGCTGGCTGCACTCGGCCAGCGCCTGCTCCATCAGCCTGTGGCCCAGGCCGGTGCCACGCGCCGCCTCGGCAATCACCACGCGACCAATCACCACCTCGCCATTCATCCGCTGCGGGTCGAGCAGGCGCAGATAGCCCACCAGCACGTCGCCATCGCGCGCCAGCAGGTGGCAGGTATCGCCGAGCAGGTCCTGGCCATCGGTTTCCAGGTAGGGGCAGTTCTGCTCGACCACGAACACCTGGGTGCGCAGCGCCAGCAGCGCATAGAGCGTGAAGGTATCGAGTTCACTGTGATGCAGGCAGCGCCAGGTGACAGACGACATGAAAGAGCTCCGTAAAATTGCCAGTATGCAATGCGGGCCGCAGGTTTTCATTCCGTGGGCCAGCTACTGTATAAAGCCGACCCTACCCAATTAGGAGCCGACGCCGTGGAAGAAGTCATCGAACAGCTGCGCGAACTCAACGAGCCCGTCCCGGTGCCGCTGGAGCTGCCCGAGGAAGAAACCCTGGTGGAGATTCAGGAGCAGATCCTCATCCACCTGCCCTTCGAACTGCGCGAGTTCCTGCTCAAGGTCAGCGACGTGGTCTACGGCCGCCTGGAGCCGGTGACCGCCAGCGACCCGCACTCGCACACCTACCTGCCGGAAGTCGCCTCGGTGGCGTGGGACCTCGGCCTGCCGCGCGATCTGGTGCCGCTGTGCCAGGACGGCCGCGACTACTACGCGGTCGACGTCGAAGGCCAGGTGTGGCTGTGGGACGGCGACGAGGGCGAGCTGACCGACGAAAGCTGGGACTCGGTCTGGCACTGGTGCCGCGACGTCTGGCTGGAGAGCTGAGCCTCGCGGTCACAGCGGCTGTGCTGTGGCCGGGTGCGTTAGCCTTCGCGGCCAAGGCCGCTCCCACGGCATCATGCCGGCATCGTGGGAGCGGACTCGTCCGCGAATGCGCCGTTGATCCCAGGCCTTCACAAGGTACAAGCTCCCATCCGCGAGAAGCAGGCTTCTCGCCGTCCCGCCTCAGGTGTCGCCCTGCTCCAGCGCCAGCAGGTTGAGCAAAAACCGCGCGAAATACAGCAGATCCTGCTCCATGGCCTGGCGCGCGCCCTTGGCATCGCCGGCTTCGATGGCGGCAAAGGCATCTTCATGAAAGTCATTGAGCCGCAGTGACAGATCGGCGCCGGTGAACAGGCGATTGAAGAAGGGGCCGATCTGCAGCCACAGCGACTCGATCGAACGCAGCAACACCGGGTTGCCGCAGGCGCCGTACAGGTGCAGGTGGAACTGGCTGTTGGCGCTGAGGTAGTCCCGCACCTGGCGCTGCTCTATGGCCACGTCCATGCGCTGCACGCAGTCACGCAGCCAGGCCAGGTCGTCGCGGCTCAGGCGCGGCGTAGCCAGCTCCACCGCGAGGCCTTCCAGCGCTAGGCGTACCTGAAAGATGTTCTCGTAACGTTCGCGGGTCATCGACGGCACGCGCACCGAGCGCTGCTGCTCGCCCTCCAGCGCGCCCTCGGCCACCAGCCGTTGCAGGGCCGCGCGAACCGGCATCGGGCTGGTGCCCCATTCGGCCGCCAGATCGCGAATCTTCAGCCGTTGTCCTGGCTGGAAGCGCCCGGCCAACAGGCCGGAGCGGATGTTCTGATACAACTGTTCCTGCAGGTTGTCAGCCATGCTGCACCACCTCCATCGGTGGCGCCGGCAGTTGGGCAAGGGTCAGGCTACAGTCACGCATAAAAGGCTCCGGTCAAGAAAGCATGGGCTGGGTCAACGCCGATTTTGTCTGAGAAAACCTGTCGTTGAAATATTCTGTGATCACGAATATCGATTTATTTGGCCATATCCGGGGGATATAAAGACCATTTACTATTTTGTGATCACAAAATATCATGCCGGCAGCATCTGAACGAGGTATGCCCCATGACCACTGCCAGTGGCATCAGCCAAGCCGCCGTAGACCGCTTCGTCGCCGCCGAGCGCGAGCTGTTCCTGTCCCGCAATCCGAAGTCCGCGGCTCTGGCCGAACGCGCCCGCCACTCGCTGTATGGCGGCGTGCCGATGCACTGGATGGCCGACTGGTCGACGCCAGTGCCGCTGTTCGTCGAGCGCGCCAAGGGCGCGCGCTTCTTCGACGTGGACGGTCATGAGTATGTCGACTTCTGCCTTGGCGACACCGGCACCATGTTCGGCCATTCTCCCGACCCGGTGGCTCGCGCCCTCGCCGAGCAGGCAAACAACGGCCTGACCACCATGCTCCCCGGCGAGGACGCCGTGGTCTGCGGTGAGCTGCTGGCCCAGCGCTTCGGCCTGCCCTACTGGCAGGTGACCGCCACGGCTACCGACTCCAACCGCTACGTGCTGCGCTGGGCGCGCGCCATTACCGGCCGCAAGACCTTGCTGGTGTTCGACGGCTGCTACCACGGCACCGTCGACGACGTAATGGTGCGCGAGCGCGATGGCCAGACCGTGCATCGCTCCGGCCTGATTGGCCAGGCCTATGACCTGACCGAGCACAGCCGCGCCATTCCCTTCAACGATGTCGCAGCACTGGAGGCGGCGCTGGCCCAGGGCGATGTCTGCGCCCTGCTCTGCGAGCCGGCGATGACCAACATCGGCATGGTCCTGCCCGACCCGGGCTTCATGCAGAAATGCCGCGAGCTGACGCGCCAGTACGGCAGCCTGCTGATCATCGACGAGACGCACACCATCTCCACCGATATTGGCGGCTGCACGCGCCTGTGGGGGCTGGACCCGGACTTCTTCGTGGTCGGCAAACCCATCGCCGGCGGCGTGCCGTGCGGCATCTTCGGTTGCAGCGCCGAGATGGCAAAAGCCATGACCCAGGCTCGCCAGCGCGCCAGTGAGCAAAGCCACGGTCACGGCCACAGCGGTATGGGCACCACCCTCTCGGCCAACGCCCTGGCCATGCACTGCATGCGTGCCAACCTGGAGCAGGTGATGACCCAGGCCGCTTACGACCACATGCTGCCGCTGGCCGCACGCCTGGCCGAAGGCTTTCGCCAGTTGATCGACAAGCATGGCCTGAAATGGTCGGTGACCGAGTTGGGCGCACGCTGCGAGTTCCAGTTCTGCGCCACGCCGCCGCGCACCGGTGCCGAAGCCGAAGCGGCCTTCCATGACGAGCTGCAGATGGCCCTGCACCTGTACCTGATCAACCGCGGCATCCTGATCACACCGTTCCACAACATGACCCTGTGCTGCCCGAGCACCACAGCCGAGGATGTAGACAAGCTGATCGCCATGCTCGATGCGGCCCTCACCGAACTGCTGGCCATTCCTGGCGCTCGCGAGTAACTCATCGAGATGCCTGTGGGAGGGGCTTTAGCCGCGACAGTCGCCGCTGAAGCGCCTCCCACAGAATGACTGGCGCCCATACGACTCACTGTGAGAATCACCATGCAATTCGCCAACCCTCAGGAAGCCCGCGACTTCCTCGCCCAGCACCCCGAGGTACGCAGCATCGAGCTGATGCTGATCGACGCCAATGGCATCCCGCGCGGCAAGCTGCTTCATCGCGACGAGTTGCTGGCCATCTACGAGAACGGCCGTCCGCTGCCCAGCTCGATCCTGTCGCTGACCATCCAGGGCGAAGACGTCGAGGAGAGCGGCCTGGTCTGGGAAGTGGCCGACGCCGACTGCTGGACCTATCCGCTGCCCGGCTCGCTGTGCCTGCAACCCTGGCGCGCGGTGCCAACCGGGCAGTTGCAGGTGAGCATGCACCCGACCCAGGGCCTGCCGGCCACGCCGGGTGATCCGCGCCATGTGCTGGTGCGCGCTATCGAAGCGCTCAAGGCTGATGGCTATCACCCGGTGATGGCGGTGGAACTGGAGTTCTACCTGCTGGACAAGCAGCGCGACGCCAATGGTCGCCCGCAGCCGGCCATGCAGATGAACGGCGTGCGCCCGCAGGCGCCGCAGGTCTATGGCGTGTACGAGCTGGAGCAGCTGCAGCCGTTCCTCGACGACCTCTACGCCGCCTGCGAAGCCCAGGGCTTGCCGGTGCGCACGGCGATCTCGGAATACGCTCCGGGCCAGCTTGAACTCACGCTGGAGCACCGCTTCGATGCCCTCCAGGCGGTGGACGAAGGCGTACGCTACAAGCGCCTGGTCAAGGGCGTGGCCAACAAGCACGGGTTGCAGGCCTGCTTCATGGCCAAGCCCTTCGGCGACCTGGCCGGCAGCGGCTTGCATATGCACGTGTCCCTGGCCGACGCCGAGGGCAACAACCTGATGGCCTCGGAAGACCCGCAGGGCACGCCGCTGCTGCGCTACGCCATCGGCGGCATGATGGCCACGCTCAATGACGCGCTGGCGATCTTCTGTCCCAACGCCAACTCCTTCCGCCGCTTCCAGGCCAACAGCTACGCGCCGCTGGCCAAAAGCTGGGGGGTGAACAACCGCACCGTGTCGTTCCGCGTTCCTGGCGGGCCGGCCAGCAGCCGCCACGTCGAGCACCGCATCTGCGGCGCCGATGCCAACCCTTATCTTGCCGCCGCTGCGATCCTCGCCGGCATTCACAAGGGCATCCGCGAGCAGATCGACCCGGGCCAGGCCATCGTCGGCAATGGCTACGAGCAGGCCCGTGAAACCCTGCCCACCGACTGGCTGACCGCACTGCGTAACCTGGAAGCCTCCACCTGGGCACGTGAGGCGCTGGGCGAGGATTTCCTCAAGGTGTTCCTGGCGATCAAGTGGGCCGAGTTCCGCCAGTTTATGGGCGAAGTGGGCGAGCAGGACTGGCGCTGGTATCTGAATCACGCCTGAGCACCACGCAGCTGCCCACTGGAGAGGGTGGCCGAGCGCTACAACGGCATGCAGCGCCCGTTGAAGCCGGACTCATGCGGGCCGTCGAAGCACAATTGGCCACGCTCATCGAGCTCGGCCAGGCGCGTCGGATAGTAGGGATTGCGGGCGTCCGGCATGTCGGTCAGGCGTTCGGCAGCAAACGCCCCGGCAGGCAGGCTCACCGCGACGGCGAGCAAGCGGCGCTTGGCCTCCAGGTCCTGCAAACGTCCGGCATACAGGCGCATGTCCGGGCCGGCGATAGCCAGCAGAATGTTGCCGGCCCGGTTGCGCATGCCTCCAACCGAGGTCGGCCCGGGCGCCGGCTCTTGCAGCGCGGCGGCGAACGCCTGCGGTTCCAGCTGCGACAACTCGGCGGCCCGCGCATAAGGCGCTAGGCTGGCATTGATGGTCATCTGCGGTCGGAAAAACAGTTTCAGGCCAAGGTATTCCCGGCCGGAGACGCTGTCTGGCAGTTGCGCATACTTCTGCGCGATGCCGAAGAACTCGCGCTGCATGGGCCTCAGCAGCGAACGCTCAGCGGCGCTGAACGGCGCCGGGATCTCCGGCCGCGGCGTCAGCCCCTGGCGATACAGGCGAACCTGCCACTCCAGATTGCGGTTGACCAGCACACCCAGGAGCATTTTCAGCACCAGGTTGTCCGCTTGCACCAGTTGCTGACGTAGCCGGCTCAACTCCCAACGCAATCCGGCCAGGGCCACATCACCCTGGCCATCGGTGGCCAAGTGCAGCACGAACAGATCGTAGACCTGCTGCCCCTTGTACACATAGGTCAGACGCGGCACCGGCTCGGCGAGGCTCACCGAGGTCAGCGTGCGGTAATCGTCCAGGCCGAGAAAATGCCGGTAGCGTTCGAGCAGAACGTTCTGCTCCGCAGTGATGGCCGGCAATTGTGAGGCCTGCGCCAGCAGCGTTTCAAAGCAGCCTGGCGTCTCGATCTGGCAGAACGATCGCCCCTCGGGCACCGCCAGGGTAGCGACGGCCGGCGCCGTATACTCGCCTTCGGTCACGCCGCGCCCGGCGTGCCAGCTTTGGTAATGCTGCAGACGCATGACGCCCAGCGCCTCGGGCTGCTGATCGACAGGCGCATCCAGCCCGCTCAGGTACAGGTAGGCATGGCTTTCGCCAGTCGCCGCCTGCACCTGTTGCTGCCAGTCCTGCACCTGGGCGCTCAGCGGCTCGTCACGCAGCCAGGCGCTGCCGCCGACCAGCAGCGCCAGCACCAGAATCACAACACCCAGCAGGCCGGCACGCCGGCTCACGGACGTACCTGCGCATCGACCTTGATGTAGTCGCCCGCCACGCTGATGCCCATGCCGCCATAGTCCTGGCAGCCATCGGCGAACACCTCCAGCACGCGCAGGGCAATGCCTTCGCGCAGCAATTGTACGGCGCAGCCGGTGCCGAGCTGCGCATCTTCCAGCTTCATCACTGCGCCCTCGCCTTGCAGGCGTCCCTCCAGATCACCGATAGCTGCCGGGCCGTATTCTTCCACCCGTGCACCGGCGCGCAGCGGCGAGAAGCTGGCGCGATAACCGCCCGCCGGGTCGGTGCTGATCTGCAATTCGCTCCATACCGCCTGACCGCCATAGCGCAGATAGAGGCCCTGCGGGCTGGCCGCCAGCGCCTGGTAATCCACCGCCTCGGCCACCTTGCCCATGTGCAGGCGGGTCGAAGAACCGCTGAGGTGGTTGTCCAACGCCACACCCAGCCAGGCCCGCGCCATGCCGGCATCGCCCGCGCGCAGATTGGCCAGAATCAGATTGTTCAAGGCCAGCTCCAACTGCGCCTCGTCGCCCTGCTCGACGCGGCGCAGTTGCCGCTTGAAGGACTCGATGGCCGCCTCGAAACGACCGGCCTGATAGGCGGCCGTGCCTTCCTGGTTGCACTGCGCCGGTGTATCGCACGATTGTTCCGCCAGTACCGGCAGGGCGAGCAGGCCAAGAAACATAAGGGGAATGTGGCGCAAGGGCATCATCTGGCATCCTAACCAAGCAAAAACTCATAGTAGCCGCGCGACGCACAGCACGGCAGCGCACAGCCTCCCAATTTCGGAGTGACCATGGAAGCCGGAACCGCACAACTGACGATGACCGTACTGATGACCCCGGACATGGCCAACTTCTCCGGCAATGTGCACGGCGGCACCCTGCTCAAGTACATGGACGAGGTGGCCTACGCCTGCGCCAGCCGCTACGCAGGGCGCTACGTGGTGACTCTATCGGTCGACCAGGTAATGTTCCGCGAGCCGGTGCATGTCGGTGAGATGGTCACCTTCCTCGCCTCGGTCAACTACTGCGGGCGTACCTCCATGGAGGTGGGTATCAAGGTGATCACCGAGAACATCCGCGAGCGCTCGGTGCGCCACACCAACAGTTCCTTCTTCACCATGGTGGCGATGGACGAGCAGGGCCGTCCGGCCGTGGTACCCGAACTGCACCCGGACACCCCCGACGGCCTGCGCCGCCAGCGCCAGGCCAAGCAACGCCGGCAGATTCGCGAAGAGCTGCAGCAGCGTTACCAGGCGCTGAGCGAGGAGAAGAACCAGGCCCAAGCCTGATCGCGTAAGGCACAAGTAACCCGTCGCCGGCACATCTGGCGGGTTGCATCCGTCCTACGTGTTGCCGCGTTCCTCAGTCGTGACCGATATAGAACAGCAGCTCACGCCGCTGCGGATGGTCCTTGAGCCAGGCGCGGATTTCGTCGGCACGGGCGATGGCGTCCACGCCGGCGATGCGGCTGAAGCGCTCACGGCGTGCCTGTTCGCTGGCCTCCTGGCGCACCTGGCGCTGCCAGGCGTCGGTGAAGATCGCCGGCATGCGCTGGCTCAGCTCCAGGGCTTTGAGCAGTTGCCACTCGCCACTGTCCAGCCAGGCTTCGTCGCAGGTGCCGCACAAATCCAGACGATTGGCGCGGGTGCCGCTGATCTGAAACTTGCTCATCAGCTTGGCGCACTTGGGGCAGCTCAACGCATGGCTGGTTTCACCCACTTCGGTTTCCGCTTCAGCGGCTAGCGCCGCTGGCGTTTCCTCTGCCGGCTGGCGCTCGGCCCAGTCGCGATAATGCAGCAGGCTGACCAACGTGCCCGAGCACTGCGGGCAACCGTGGGCGAGCAGGCCATCTTCGAGTTTCGCCGGTTGCAGGCGACTGGTCCGGCAGGCGGGGCAATGCATGGTGACGTCCTTTTCCTGTGAAGTGCGCGAACGCTAATGCACAGCCGACGCAAGGGCAAGCTGGATGCTGAGAACTGGGCAGCAGATAGGCTAAGCTCTGTCTCCCTGATCCGGAGTCGTCATGATCAACCTGTTCGATGTCTTCCTGCTGATGCTATTCGCCGCCGTCTGCGCCTGGCTATGGCGCGGTCACGGCATTCGCGAGCGGGCGCTGGCGCTGGCCAAGCAGCACTGCGCCAAGCTCGACGTGGAACTGCTCGATGGCGCCGTGGCGTTGCGCCGCCTGGCCATCCAGCGTGACAGCAAGGGGCAACGGCGCCTGGCGCGGCTGTATGACTTCGAATTCACCGTCACTGGTGAGCAGCGCCTGCGCGGGCATATCAGCATGTTCGGCGCGCATCTCGGGCGCATCGAACTGGAGCCTCACCCGGTGCTGGAACCGCAACCCGAGCCGGTTGCGGTGCAGCACCCGGGCAACGTCATTCAACTGGAAGACTGGCGGCGCAAGGCGCAGTAGCGCCCGCCCGCTTCAACCCCGCTGCAGCAGGAAATCGGCCACCCGCTCGGCGCTGTCCGCCGGCTGCTCCTGCATGAAGCAATGCCCGCCCGGCACCACCTGGCTGCGCACGTGGGCGTTGCTCGCACACCAGCGCGCCACTGATCGCGCCACGAACGGGTAAGTGCTGGCACCATGGATCACTTCGGTCGGTGTCGTCACCTTGGCCAGCGATGGCCACAGGCGACGCGGATAGGAGCCGAAAATCTCCGCTTCGCGGCTCGGCCGGCACTTGAGTTCGACGCCACCGGCCACGTCTTTCAACGCATGCTCGACATAGGCATCGAACGCCGCCTCGTCCCAGCCGCGGAACATGCCGCGGCCATGCAGTGCAGCATGCGCACTGGCGCGATCCGACCACTGCCGGCGGCGCTTCTGCGCCTTCTTCGCCATGCCGGTGCGCTGCGCCAGGCCGACCACGTCGGACAACGCCATCACGCCGATCATTGCCGGGCTGAACAGTACCGGATCGAGCAGCACCGCGCGCCGGAAAAGCTCGGGGTGACGCGCCAGGATCAAACTGCTCAGCACGCCGCCAAAGCTGTGACCGAGGGCGAAACGCGGTACGTCGCCGAACGGCGCGCGCAATGCCTCGAACGCCTCTACCGCCAGCTCGGCGCTGCGGTTCCAGCCATGGAAACGGCCAGCGTGATCGCTGTCGCCATGGCCCTGCACGTCGCACAGCCAGAGGTCGAAGTCCTTGGCCAACAGCGCCAGCATCGGCGTGTAGACGCGCCCGCAGTAGCCGTTGCCGTGCAGAAAGTGCAGCAGCGGTTTGCCCGATGGCGGCGTATGCCAGCCGCGCAGGGTGAAACCGGCAGAAGTGTCATGAGACCAGGGCAGCAATTGCATGAAAGTTATCCACAGCGACGAACGCCGGCGAGTGTATCAGTCAGTTGCAACGATTCGGCAGGCGGCGAACGAGACGCTGAGCGCTTCGACGTCCTGCGCCTGATCGAAGATCAGCTCCAGCCGCGAATCCTTGCGCCATTCGCTGGCGCTCCAGTCGGGCAATGCCTGCGTCTGCAACGCATTCAGCGAGCGCCAGCCATCGGCTCCGCGCAGCACCGCCTTGGCCCGGCGCCAGCCCAGGTTGCGTAACCAATGCGCAACCTGCGCGAGGTCGAAGACCTGCTCGGGATGCCAGCGCCAGCCGATGCTCCAACCGTCAGACTGAGCCTGCACTTGGCAGATCGGCTCGGCGGCGTTGCGCCAGATCTGCATCAGGGCCGGTGCAGCTGTGGGTAACTCGACCTCCACCGGAGCCGGCGAGGCCTGCGCTGTAACCCCCGGCAGCAAGGCCAGGTCGAGCCGCCCCTGCTCAGCCCAGTGCAGCGGAAGCGGCGGCAGGTTCGCGGCAATTCGCGCACGACTCGGCTCATCCAGCCCAGCGCTCTTGTTCAACAACAATAGCCCGGCCTCGCCCAGCGCCTGACGCTGCACGGCCGGCAGCGGTTGGCCTGCCGCCAGTGCAGCGGCATCCAGCACCAGCAGCGCCGGCTGCACAGCCAGCACGCCAACCCAGGGCGGCTGACGCAATTGCGCCAGCAACTGCGCCGGATGGCCCAGGCCGGACGGCTCGATCAGCAGGCGATTTGGCCTGGCCTTGCGCAGCAGGCGGCCAAGGCCGACCTGAAATGGCGCGCCGTTGACGCAGCACAGGCAACCGCCGGCCACCTCGGCCAGGGCAATGCCATCGTCGCCCTGCTCGAGCAGGGCAGCGTCCAGGCCAATCTGGCCGAATTCGTTGATCAGCACCGCCCAGCGCTCGCCTGCTGGCTTCTGCGCCAGCAGGTGGCGGATCAGGCTGGTCTTGCCGGCACCCAGCGGGCCGCCGATGAGATGAGTAGGGATTTGACTGAGCATGAATCTATCGTCGGTGGTTCGCCAGGCAAGTGCCAGCACAGACTGCGAGGAAGCAGCATGGTAGATTCGCCGGCAGTTTTTCGGGAGTCGAAACGATGCGTGCATGGCTGTTGCTGTTCTCTCTGCTACCGGGCCTGGCCCTGGCCGAGGCCTGCGTGGTGCATAGCCAGGCCGAGCGCCTGGACGTGAAGGTCTGCCAGGAAAACCGCAATATTCCCGCCGCGCTGTTCCGTGACGGCTTCTGCCAGCCGCAATTGCAGGGGCAGACAGTCGAGGTGGAGTTTGTCGAGCAGTGCCCGCAGGGTGCCTACGGCATTTGCCAGAACGCGCGCGCCGGCAGCGACCTGTACCAGCAGGATATCCACTACTACGGTGTGGCCAGCGACGCGCTGTATCTGGAGCCGGCCTGCAAGACGCAATATCAGGGCACATGGATCAAGCCCTGAGCCCTGCGCATCGAGCGACGCGGGTCTGAATATCGTAGGGCGGGTGCAACCCGCCAAGCTGCAACTGGCGGGTTGCACCCGCCCTGCGAGGAAACGCAGCGCCCCTGACATCAAAGTGTCACCAAACGAGCGCCTAATAGAGATGGGTACCTCACGTAACCCTCATGCCCGAGTCACGCGTCGGCATGATCTCTTGGTGCTTAAGGCCGGAGCAGTCGCTCCGGCCTATTTTTTGGTGAGGTCCCATTGCAGTGGATAGCGTCTCGTAGGAGCCGCGCCCCGCGGCGAATGGTGGTCACACCGCAATTCTTCCTGAACAACCACGGCCGCTTCGCCCCGAGGCGGGGCTCCTACTGGTGCCTGCGGGCAATGCTCAGGCTAGCGAATAGCCCGGATGCAATCCGGGGATGCTGGCGCACTGCAGCTGGACGATACATCGTCGGCAAACCGGCTCCTACAGCCTACGTAACGCCCCCGTAGGAGCCCGCTTGCGGCGATGTCAGGCCAGCCAGTCCAGGGTCAGCAGCAAACGCCGCTGTCCGACCGGCGGCTGCGGCGAGCGGTGGATCAGCCCGCGGCCCTCGTTGCCCTGCCATTTCTCGCCCTTCGCCAGCGCCACATGCCCGGTGTCCAGGCGCTGAATCAACACCTCGTCCTGCGGCTCGGCAGTCGGCTGACCAAGTGCGCTGCGCGGCATGGCGCCCTCTTCCAGCCAGTCGCTGCCGACGCCGGCATAGCTGGTGATCAGCCGCAGCGGCACGTGGTCGACGTGAAAGCGCGGGCACATGGCTTTGTCCAGCGCACGCAGACGCAAGCCGATGCGCTGGGCGTCGAGTAGGCAGGCGTAGGCGCGCACCAGCCAGCCCACGTCGGCGAGAAAGGCCGCCTGGCCGGGCAGGTCGGCGTACTGCGCGACCAGGCCGTCGAGTTTCGGCTCGCTGTCCGCACGCGGCAGCTCCAGGGTAATGGATTGCGCCAGCGGCTCGCCCTGAGCCAGCAGCGCTTCGGCGAAGTCGGCGATCTGCGCCGGCAGGCGGCGCTGCCAGACGGCCAGATTGACGCCGTCGTGCAGCACGTCGCCAAGCACCTGGATATCCTCGCCCAGCACCTGCCGGGCGACATTCGGCAACTGCAGGGCGAACATCAGGCCGCCTCCTGCTGCCAGGCACCGAACGGATCGGCCAGCAGACGCCAGGCATCGGGGCCACCTGCCATTTCCGCATCGGTCAGCAGGCAGTCGTCCAGCTCACGCACCAGGCGGGCGAAATCGATGTTCTGGCCGATGAACACCAGCTCCTGGCGGCAATCGCCAACCTCGGCGCTCCAGTGCTGCATGATCGTCTGCAGACCTTCCTCGTCCTGCGGCCAGTGCTGCTTGGCCACGAAACGCCACCAGCGCCCGGCCAGGCCATGACGCATCAGGCCGCCGGCCTGCGACCAACTGCCGGCCTCCTGGTATTTGCTGGCCAGCCAGAAGAAGCCTTTGGAGCGCAGCAGGCGGCCATTGCTCCACTCCTGCGAGAGGAAGTCGAAGAAGCGCTGCGGATGAAACGGCCGGCGCGCACGATAAGCGCTGGAGGCGATGCCGTATTCCTCGGTCTCCGGCACGTGCTCGCCGCGCAGCTCCTTGAGCCAGCCCGGCGCCTGCGAGGCGCGGTCGAAGTCGAAGCGACCGGTGTCGAGGATCTTGTCTAGGGCGATCTGGCCCATGCTCATGGCCTGGATGTCGGCGTGAGTGTTGAGGCCTCGGAGGATGGCCATCAGTTCCTCGCGCTCGGCCTGGCTGATCAGGTCGATCTTGCTGATCAGAATGACGTCGGCGAACTCCACCTGCTCGATCAGCAGGTCGGTGATCGAGCGCTCGTCCTCTTCGCCCAGAGTCTCGCCACGGCTGGCCAGGCTGTCGGCCTCGTGGAAGTCGCGCAGGAAATTCACCCCGTCGACCACCGTGACCATGGTGTCCAGCCGCGCCAGGTCGGACAGGCTGCGGCCCTGCTCGTCGCGGAAGGTGAAGGTCTCGGCGACCGGCAACGGCTCGCTGATGCCGGTGGATTCGATCAGCAGGTAGTCGAAGCGGCCGTCGCCGGCCAGGCGGGCGACCTCTTCGAGCAGGTCTTCACGCAGGGTGCAGCAGATGCAGCCATTGCTCATCTCAACCAGCTTTTCTTCGGCGCGGTTGAGGCTGACGTCGCGCTGCACTTCGCTGCCGTCGATATTGATTTCGCTCATGTCGTTGACGATCACCGCGACCTTGAGGCCGTCGCGGTTTTTCAGCACATGGTTGAGCAGGGTGCTTTTGCCGGCGCCGAGAAAGCCGGACAGCACGGTTACGGGTAGACGCGGGTTCATGGAGTGTTCCTCGTTTCAGTCACGGTCACGCTGATGTTTTTCGCGCTGCTCCTGGCGCTCCTTGGCTTCGATGCACAGGGTCGCGGTGGGGCGCAGCAAGAGGCGCTTGAGGCCGATGGGTTCGCCGGTTTCGGCACACCAGCCGTATTCGCCTCGCGCCAGGCGTTCGAGCGCCTGGTCGATCTTGTCCAGCAGCTTCTTTTCCCGCTCCAGCAGGCGCAGCTGCCACTGCCGTTGCTCCTCGGCGGCGCCGATGTCGGCCACGTCGCTGCTGGTGTCGGGCTGGCGCAGCTCGGTGAATTCTTCGTCGATGCGCGCCTGCAACTCGGCACGCTGGGCCAGCAGCAACTCGCGGAAGAAGCGCTGCTGAGCGTCGTTCATGTAGTCATCCGCTGGCTGGGCCAGCAGTTCGGCTTCGGTGGGCAGGGTCAGGATCATGGCAAATCGGCTGGCTTGTTTTAATTGTTATAACATAACATTAAACGCTGACAGCAACCCATGGATTTGCGATGAACGAAAAGCCTCTGCCGGATATAGCCGCCCAAGCCACTCACCATGATCTGCCGCTGGACTGGGTCGGCATGACCGGCATCGCCCTGCCCATTCGCCTGGCGGGCGCGGCGGTGACCGCCAGCGTCGATATCGGTGTCAGCCTCGACGATGCCGGTGCACGCGGCATTCATATGTCGCGCCTGTACCTGGCGGCGCAGCGCCTGGCGCATCGGGAACTGGACGTGGCTGCCGTGCTGCAGGTGCTGGATGATTGCCTGAGCAGTCATCAGACACTGGCCGACAGCGCCACGCTGACCCTGCGTGGCGAGGTGGCGCTCGAGCGTCCGGCGCTGGTCAGCCCGCTCGCCGGCTGGAAGGCCTACCCCTTCGAACTGCGCGCCAGGCAGGACGGCCGCGGGGTGAACATCGAATTGCAAGTCGAGGTCGGCTACTCGTCCACCTGCCCCTGCTCGGCGGCGCTGGCCCGGCAGCTGATCCAGCAGCGTTTCGCCGAGACCTTCGCCCAGGCGCCGCTGGATTATCTGGAGGTAATCGACTGGCTCGGCTCGACCCAGGGCATCGTCGCCACGCCGCATAGCCAGCGCAGCACCGCGACCCTGCAGCTGCGTCTGGCGCCGGGCTGCACCGAGCTGCCCGTGCTGGCGCTGATCGACAGCGCCGAACAGGCCCTCGGCACGCCGGTGCAAACAGCGGTGAAACGCGCCGATGAACAGGCTTTCGCCCTGGCCAACGGGCAGAACCTGATGTTCTGCGAAGACGCCGCGCGCCGCCTGCACCGCGCCTTGGGCCAACTAACGCAGGCCAGCGCCTTCCACCTGAAAGTCGTGCACGCGGAGAGCCTGCACGCCCATGACGCGGTGGCGGCGGTCAGCCACGGCTGGTGAGATCGGCAGCCTCCTCTTACCAGCCACCGCCACCACCACCGCCGCCGCCACCACCGGACGAGCCACCGCCACCGGAGCCGCCGGAGGAGCTGCCAAAGGACGAGGAAGAGGAGCTGGACGGCGCAACAGATGCCGTCGCCATCGCGCGACCGAGGTTCGACGACAGGCTGCCGCTCAACGACTGCGGGCTGGACAGGCTACGCCCCGAATACCAGTCCGGTTTGTAGCCGCCCTGCGGCGCGCTCACCAGGCCGCTCGCCAGGGCCTGCTCGAAGCGCGCACTCCACTGTTGCTCGACCCCGAGCGCCATGGCGTAGGGCAGGTGCTGCTCGTACAGTGCGATGCTCATCGCCGGCGCCTCGGCCACCTTCTCCATCAGCTCGCTTTCCGCCAGTCGCAGGTAGTCGCGGTAGCCTTCGAGCTTGTCGAGCAACTCGCGACCATGCAGGGTCGGCGCCTCGAGCAACCAGCGGAACAGGATGCAGGCCAACGCGAACAGCAGCACCAGGCCCAGGCTCCAGACCGTCAGTGCCGGGACGGTACTGGCCATCATGGCCAGCACCAGCAGCCCTACCGCGCCGAACGTCGTGGAAAAGAGCAACCCGACGATCATCTGCACATACTGCCCGGCGCGCCATCTATTCACGCCAATGAACAGACCGCCGACACCGACCGCACCAAAGGCCATTACGAACAGCGACATCATGCAAACGACGAAGAGATCGCCACCGCTCAACCCTGGCAGCAGGGTCAGCGGTACGCCCAACAGCGCCAGGATCACCCCACGCCACCACTGCTTGCGGTTGAGCCTGAAACAGGCTGCGTGATAGTTCTCGCTGATGCTGGCGCGCAAGGCCTCCAGCGCATTCTTCAGACGGGGCTGGTAGGTGCTGCCCACGGTCAGACTGGAGGCGGTTTTGAACAGCGCGTCATAGACCTTGCGCTCACCGGGGTGCAGCGGTGGCACCGGCTTGCCGGCGGCCTTGAGGGTGTAGGCATCGCCACTATCGGACAGGTGTACGGCGCGCTTGATCGCCATCGAGGTCAGCGCCACGCTGAGCGCCCTGGCCGGTTCGTAACGCCCGCTGAAGCCCTGGTTCCAGACGAACCCGGCAGCCGCTGGCGACAGGCCTTCCGGCGCCTGGAACAACGGAATGATCAGGCCCTTCGCCGGGTCACGTCCGACTTGCCGCCACTGCCAGATGAAATAGCCCAGCATCGCCAGCAGCATCAGACCGCCCAGCGGCAGGCCGGGATTGTCCTGCAGCACCCAGAGCAGCCGCTGGTACGCCGATGGACGTTTGATCGGCCCGGCAGGCCAGGCCACGGCAATGGTGAATCCTTCACGCGCATCCAGCGACTGGGTGGTTTCCATCCGCAGCAGCGCGTCGTCCTGCGCTACAACCCGGAAGTGCTTGTCCAGCGCGCCACGCCGCCCGGTATAGCCGTCGACTTGGAGGATCTTCGCGCCTTCCGGCAGATGCACGCTGATACGCGCCCTGTCGATGGGAAACAGCCAGTCGTTGCCGGTGACGTTCCAGTACAGCTCGTCCTCGCTCGGCCGTTCGATCAATTGCCGATCGGTGACATAGACGATGCGATAGCGATGCTGCCCCGGCTCCAGCTCGCGGTTGGCCGAGCCGATGCGAATCCGCTCGACGGCGCCCAGCGACTCCAGCTGGTAGGGCTCTGCCCGGCCGTTGCGCTGCACTTCCAGCACCTTGAAGCCGACGCTGCGCAACAACTGCTCGCGGCTGATCATCCGCACCGGAAAGTCGCGGAAGATGCCGCGGCTGATCCGGTAGCCGGCGGCCTGCACGGTGATCAGCTCGGTGACCTGCAGGCTGCCATCGGTGCGCACCTCGACGCTCACGGAGTAGTCGCTGATGCGTTCCTCCTCATTGGCCAGCGCAGCGCCCGCCAGGCTCAGCAGCAGCAAACAGAAAAGCGGTTTGAGCCATCCCGGCATGAATCAGAACTCCATTTTTGGCGATTGTGCCTCGCGCGCATCGGCGAGGGCGAAATACTCGGCAGTGGCGAAGCGCAGCGCCTTGGCCACCAGATTGCTCGGCGCCGACTCGACGAGGATGTTCAGCTCGCGAACCGCGCCGTTGTAGTAGCGGCGCGACATCTGAATCTGGTCCTCGACCTCGCTGAGCGCGCGCTGCAGGGCGACGAAATTGCCATCGGCCTTCAACTGGGGATAGGCCTCGGCGAGGATCATCACCCGCATCAGCGTCGTGCCCAGTTGCGACTCGGCTGCCCCGCGCGCAGCCACCGCGTCGCCCTCATGAGTCTGGGCATTGGCGCGTTGCGCGGTCAGTGCTTCCAGGGTGTCGCGCTCGTAGTTCATGTATTCGCGCAGCGCTGCCACCAGGTTGGGAATCAGGCTCGAACGGCGCTTGAGCTGCACATCGATCCCGCTCCACGCCTCGGCCACCCGATGACGATTGAACACCAGGCGGTTGTAGCACCAGATCACGTATCCCACGGCCGTCACGGCCAGTGTCATGCCTATCCATTGCCAGGCTTGCATGCCTTTTTCCTTACCCCGCTATGCTGTTTGCTACAGCATCAGCATTTTCTCTCCCCACCATGACAGGTATGGTGGGCCCATGTCCCACGCGCGCGCGAGCTATTCATGCAGATCGAGCTGATCGAAATCCGCGATCACCTGAGCCGTTTCCCGCCTTTCGATGACCTGCCGGAGGAAACCCTCGACACCCTCGCCGGCCAGGTACAGGTCAGCTACTTCAAGGCCGGCAGCGAGATTCTCGCCTATGGCGCCGAGATTCACGAACTGCATTACGTACGCAGCGGCGCGGTGGAAATCTACCGGCGCAATGGCGAACTGCACAACCGCCTGACCGAGGGCGATATCTTCGGCCAGGCCGGCCTGCTGCGCGGCAACAAGGTGCGCCTGGGCGCCAGGGCGCTGGAAGACAGCCTGATCTACTTCATCCCCGGCCCGCTGTTTCAGCAGCTTTGCGACCAGTTCGACAGCTTCGCCGATTTCGTCGAGGCCGAAGGCCAGTCGCGGCTCAAATCCGCTCTGGAAGACAGCCACGGCAAAGCCAGTGAGCTGATGAAGATCAAGGTGCGCAAACTGATCGGTCGCTCGCCGGTCAGCGTCCCGCTGGACATGCCCGTGCAACAGGTGGCGAAGGTCATGAGCGAGCAGAGCGTGTCCTCGGTCATCATCGTCAACCCCGGCAGGCGCTGGCCCAACCCCGCCCAGGTGCAGGTGGCCGATCAGCAGACTCAGGTCATGGCCGGCATCCTCACCGACCGGGACCTGCGCATGCGCGTACTGGCCGAAGGGCTACCAGGCGACACGCCGGTCAGCCAGGTGATGACCCCCGGCCCGGTTACCGTGCAGGCCGACGAGTCGGTGTTCGAGGCCATGCTGTGCATGCTACGCAACAACATCCACCACCTGCCCGTGCTGCAACGACGCCGCCCGGTCGGCATGATCTCGCTGGCCGACGTCATTCGCTACGAGTCGCGCAGCAGCCTGTACCTGGTCAACAGCATCTTCAACAAGAACTCGGTGGAAGGCCTTAGGAGCCTGCTGCCGGACCTGCACGCCACCTTCGTGCGCATGGTCGCCGACGATGCCAGCGCGCACATGGTCGGCCGCGCCATGAGCAGCATCGGCCGCGCCTACAGCCGGCGCCTGCTGGTGCTTGCCGAAGAAAAGCTCGGACCACCGCCGGTGCCTTACTGCTTCATGATCGCCGGCTCGATGGCCCGCGATGAACAGTTGCTGCTGACCGACCAGGACAATGCCCTGGTGCTCGACGACAGCTTCGACGCGGAAAAGCACGACGCCTACTTCGCCGAACTGGCGCAATTCGTCAGCGACGGCCTGGCCGCCTGCGGCTATGCCTATTGCAAGGGCGGCATCATGGCCAGCAACGCCAAATGGCGCCAGCCGCTGAAAGTCTGGCGGGGCTACTTCAACCAGTGGATCGAACAGCCCAACCCGCAGACCCTGCTCAACAGCAGCATCTTCTTCGACCTCGATGGCGTGTACGGCAAGACCGCGCTGGTGGAAAACCTCAAGGAATTGCTGGCGGAAAAAGCCAGCGCCACCCCGGCCTTCCTCGCCGCGCTGGCGCGCAACGCGCTCAACCGCACGCCGCCGCTGGGCTTCTTCCGCACCTTCGTCATGGAAACCGACGGCCGCCAGAAGAACATCATCAACCTCAAGGGCCGCGGCACGGCGCCGCTGACCGACCTGATCCGCGTACACGCCCTGGCGTGCGGCTCCAAGGCACAGAACTCGCTGGAACGCCTCGATGCCATCGCCGCCACCAAGCTGCTGCCCCAGGAAGCGCTGGATCATCTGCGCTATGCCTTCGAGTTCCTCAGCCTGGTGCGCATCCGCCACCAGGCCCGTGAAGTCGAGGCCGGCAACCCACCCGACAACTATGTCGAGCCGGAGAAATTCAGCTCCAGCGAACGCCACCACCTCAAGGAGGCCTTCCAGGTGGTGAGCAATGCGCAGAAATTCCTGCGCTTTCGCTATCCGGCCCAGCCCCTGTCTCGTCCGCAATGAGTACGTATCAGAATCAGGACTGGCCGCAACTCTTCGCAGAACGCGCCGCCAGCAGCCAGGACGAGCGCCTGCGGGCCTATTACGGCGCCGGCTGCATCGCCGCCGACACGCCATTGGCGGATGTGCCGCTGGTCGCGCTGGACGTGGAAACCACCGGCCTCGATCCGCGTGAACACGCCATCGTCAGCCTCGGCCTGGTGCCGATGAGCCTGCAACGCGTCCGCTGCGCCGAATCGCGCTACTGGGTGGTCAAACCCACTGGCGAACTGAGCGCCGAGTCGGTGACCTTCCACCACATCACCCATTCCGACATCCGCCATGCGCCTCGCCTGGCGCATGTCCTGGACGAACTGCTCGAAACCCTGGCCGGCAAGGTGGTGGTAGCGCACTACCGCAACATCGAGCGAGGCTTCCTCGACCAGGCTGTGCGCCAGCATCTGGGCGAAGGGCTGGTGTTCCCGGTCATCGACACCATGGAGCTGGAAGCCCGGCTGCATCCCAAGCGCACACTGAGCTGGTGGGACCGCCTGCGTGGCCGCGAGCCCATCTCCATCCGCCTGGCCGACAGCCGCCTGCGCTACGGCCTGCCGCTGTACTCGGCGCACCATGCGCTGACCGACGCCCTGGCCTGCGGCGAACTGCTGCAGGCGCAGGCAGCGACGCATTACCCGGCGCATACGCCGGTCGGGGCGCTCTGGAGCTGAAACCAACCGCCCACTTTGCAGGAGCGGCTTTAGCCGCGAAGCTTTTGCTTTCCAATGCCGCGTTGCAAGCCTGGCATTAGGTAGCTGGGGGGGGGTTGAGCATAGCGGTACGCATCCTGCGGGCTCCGCGTGAGGACATCAACAATTTAGGACAGGGCAGACTCACAACCATGAATCGCCGCAAGAAGATCAAGCAACTGCTCGAAGCCCACGCCAAGAAGGCCAACGCCAAGCTCGCGCCTAAAAGCAACAAACCCAAGTACATCAGCAAGGCTGACAGGGCGAAGTTGGCGGCTGAAGCGGATCAAGAGCCTGTCACGCCCGCTGAGTAAAGCTTGGGGTATCCATGTGAAGTGCGGACACATCGAAAAAGCCGAAAGCATCGCGGCTGAAGCCGCTCCTACAGGGCTTAGACAAGTAGGGTGGATAAAGCGAAGCCAATCCACCGCCGGGCGGGAGGATGCTGAGGCGTGACTGGCTGAGCAGCGTCTTGCGGCCAAGCCCTTCCCGCAGGGCTCAGTGGCGCTAGCCCAATACCCTGTCGGCCGTATAAATCGCCTCGTCGAGAAACACGTTTACCGCTGGATGATCGCGCTCGCCCTTGCGGTAGGCGAGGAAGACGCCGCGCTGGATATCCGGCAGCAGCGGCACGGCGGTGACGCCGGGCAGCGGGCGCACCAGGCGCAGGCCGGAAACGATGGAGATGGAGTTGCCCGAGGCGACCATGGCCGCGACCATTTCGAAGCCTGCGCAGTGCGCATTGATGCGCGGCGCATAGCCGGAGCGGCGGCACAGATTGGTGATGAACTCGCCGAACGAGCTACCCGAGGAATCCAGCGCCCAGGCTTCATCACGCAGGTCGGCGACGGTCAGGCTATCGCGCCTGGCCAGGGCATGGTCGATGGGCAGCAGCACGTGCAGCAGATCCTGGGTCAGGGGAATCAGGGCGTAGTGCTCGCGATTTTCGTCCGGGGTCACGGCGAGGTCGTCGATCACCGCCACGTCGATCTGCCAGGAGCCCAGGGCACTGAGGCTTTCCTGCGGCTCCAGATCCAGCACCACAACGTTCAGCCGCGGATAAGCGCTGCGCAGTGCGCGCACGGTTTCCGCAATCACCGCCACGGCGATCGAGGGAAAGGCCGCCACCCGTAGTTCGCCGGCGATTTCGCCGCGCAGCAGCGCCAGCTCCGAACGCGCTTCGTCGAGCACCATGAGGATGCGCTCGGCATGCGCCACCAGCCGCTCGCCCGCCGGAGTCAGCACCACGCCGCGCCCGCGCCGCTCGATCAACGCCACCTCGACTTCACGTTCGAGCTGGGCGACCTGCTGCGACACGGCAGAAGGCGTCAGGTGCAGCGACTCGGCAGCCGCCGCCATGGTGCGGCAGCGAGCCAGTTCGCGCAGGGTTCGCAGGCGGGTGAGGTCCATGGCGCGATCTCAATAGTTAAGTGACGCTAACGAATACGTTAAAAATAAATCAGTATACATAATGATAGGGCCGTTCTTAGATAGAGGCATCCACACGCGCGTAACCGGGCGCGTGTCCGTTCAATCGACAAGAAGAATTCCGCCATGGCTATCAGCGTTTTCGACCTGTTCAAAGTGGGTATCGGCCCGTCCAGCTCTCACACCGTCGGCCCGATGCGCGCCGCCGCGCTGTTCACCCACGCCCTGGAAAACCACGAGCACATGCCCAAGGTGGCCCGTGTGGTCGCCGAGCTGTATGGCTCGCTGGGCGCCACCGGCAAGGGGCATGGCAGCGACAAGGCGGTGCTGCTCGGCCTCAGCGGCCATGAGCCGGATACCGTCAACGTCGATCAGGTACCCGAGTACATCGACACCATCCGCCGCGACAAGCGCATCGTCCTGGCCGGCAAGCACTCCGTCGCCTTCGACGAGAAGGCCGACCTGAAGATGTTCCGCAAGGCGCTGCCGCTGCATGCCAACGGCCTGCGCTTCGCTGCCTTCGATGCTGCCGGGATTCAGGTGCACGAGGCCACCTATTACTCGGTCGGCGGCGGCTTCGTGGTCAGCGAGGCGGTGCTGGCCGATGGCAGCAAGCAGAAGATCATCGCCCCGGATGCCACTACCCTGCCGTTGCCATTTCGCAGCGGCGCAGATCTGCTCAAGCTGACCCGCGAGCACGGCATCGGCATCGCTGAAGTGATGCGTCGCAACGAGCGCCACTGGCGCAGCGACGAAGAGACCGATGCCGGTCTGCTGAATATCTGGAAGGTGATGCAGGCCTGCGTGGATCGTGGCTGCCGCACCGAGGGCATCCTCGCCGGCGGCTTCAAGGTCCGCCGCCGCGCCGCCATCCTGGCGCGCAAGCTGGGCGGCTTCCAGCGCAGCTACATCGAAGATCCGCTGCGCATGCTCGACTGGGTCAACCTCTGGGCGCTGGCCGTGAACGAAGAAAACGCCGCAGGCGGCCGCGTGGTCACCGCGCCGACTAACGGCGCCGCCGGTATCGTCCCGGCGGTGCTGCACTACTACGCCAACGCCATCTCCGGCGCCAACGAGCGCGGCATCATCGACTTCCTGCTGACTGCCGGCGCCATCGGCATTCTGTACAAGGAAAACGCCTCGATCAGCGGCGCCGAAGTGGGCTGTCAGGGCGAAGTGGGCGTGGCCTGCTCGATGGCCGCCGGCGCGCTGTGCGCGGTGCTGGGCGGCACCCCGGAGCAGGTCGAGAACGCTGCCGAGATCGGCATGGAACACCACCTGGGCCTGACCTGCGACCCGGTCGGTGGCCTGGTGCAGATTCCCTGCATCGAGCGCAACGCCATCGCCTCGGTGAAGGCGATCAACGCCGCGCGCATGGCGCTGTACGGCGACGGCGCGCACTACGTGAGCCTGGACAAGGTGATCAAGACCATGCGCGAAACCGGGGCCGACATGCTGACCAAGTACAAGGAAACCGCTCGCGGTGGTCTGGCGGTGAACATCGTCGAGTGCTGATACCCGCGTAGCGACGCAAACGCCCCGGTTTATCCGCAATGCTGTTCACATAAGAAACGGTGTAATGCGATCAGTCCCCTCGCCCCTCCGGGGAGAGGGTTAGGGAGAGGGGGAACTGGCGGTTTTGCATCGCTCCAGCCCTCTCCCCCAGCCCCTCTCCCATAAATGGGAGAGGGGAGCCAAGCGCGTACAACCTTAAGCGAACAGCATTGCCGGTTTATCCGGGGCGTTTTTGTTTCCAGCGAAGGTTGATATCGCCCTCTGGCGTTAACGCATGCTTCAACTTGCTCCCGCTTGAGAAAGTCCCACGGGCAAAACCTCCGCGCGAGCCTCAACAGCATGCAGTGCAATGGCCGCAGCAAGGCATGACTACACTTACGCTACATGCGCTGATATTGATGGTTCTCTTCGACTCACGCATCGTCCTGCCGCAAGCCTACCCCTCGATCAGCCCCTGACGGCCGATCACCCGCCGTTAGGGTCATCGCGGCTACCCTGACTCCGGCCTCGTAAAGACGCGTTGCCATGGGTTTTCAAGGCTCACAAACGACGACGCCCCTATCGTGCGATAGGGGCGTCGTTGTCGTGCTAGGGCCGCCTATGGCGGCGCGGCGTCACGCTTAGCGCGGTTCGCTCATCAGCCCTTTGACGATCGCCACACAGCCGACCAGCAGCACGAGGGTGAACGGCAGTCCGGTAGACACCGCCATGGCCTGCAGGGCCACCAGGCCACCACCCAGAAGCAGGGCGACCGCCATCGCACCTTCCATGACTACCCAGAACACCTTCTGCGAAGCCGGCGAATTGATCTTGCCGCCCGCGGTGATGGTGTCGATCACCAGCGATCCGGAGTCCGAAGAGGTGATGAAGAACAGCACGACCAGGACGATCGCAGCAAAGGAACTAATAGCGCTGATCGGCAACTGATCGAGCATGACGAACATCTTCAGCTCCAAGGCTGCCTGTTGCAGCTCGGTCAGGCCACCGAGGGCTTGGTCCAACGCGGTACCGCCAAAGGTGGTCATCCAGATCACCGAAACCAGCGTCGGCACCAACAGCACGGCGGTGAGGAACTCGCGTACGGTCCGGCCACGGCTGACGCGGGCGATGAACATGCCGACGAACGGCGACCAGCTGATCCACCAGGCCCAGTAGAACGCGGTCCAGCCCTGGCTGAAGTTGGCGTCTTCACGAGCGACCGGGTTGGACAGCGCCGGCAGGTACTGCAGGTAGGCGCCGAGGTTGTCCAGCACGCCGCTCAGCAACATTGCGGTCGGGCCGGCAACCAGCACGAACAGCAGCAGCACGATGGCCAGGCCCAGGTTGATCTCGGACAGACGCTTGACACCCTTGTCCACACCGGCCAGTACCGAGCACAGCGCGATCAGGGTGATGACGGTGATCAACAACACCTTGGTGGTGGTATCGGCGGGCAGGCCGAACAATACGTGCAGACCGGCGGTGGCCTGCTCGGCACCCAGGCCGAGCGAGGTGACCAGACCGAACAGGGTAGCGAACACCGCCAGAATGTCGATCAGATGCCCCGGCCACCCCCACACACGCTCACCGAGCAGCGGGAAGAAGATCGAGCGGAACGACAGCGGCAGCCCCTTGTTGAAGGCGAACAGCGCCAGGGCCAGCGCAACGATGGCGTAGATCGCCCAGGGGTGCAGGCCCCAGTGGAAGATGGTGGCCGCCATGCTCAGGCGCGCCGCTTCCGCCGCGTTACCGGCGGCGGCGTCCAGCGGAGCCCAGTCGGTGCGAGCGCCGCCCTCCCCGACAGCCACCCCCGCCAGCGAAGAGTCGAAGTGCGACATGGGTTCGGCCACGCCATAGAACATCAGGCCGATGCCCATACCCGCCGCGAACAACATGGAGAACCAGGACGCGTAGGAATAGTCCGGTCGCGCCAGCGTGCCGCCGAGGCGCACCTTGCCCAGTGGCGAGACGATCAGGCCCAGACACAACAACACGAAGATGTTCGCCGAGCCGATGAAGAACCAGGACAGGTTCACTGTCAGCCAGTCACGCACGGCTTTGAACAGCGGTTCCACCTGGTCGTGCATGGCCAGCGCCAGCACGACGAAAATGAATGCAGTGACCGCCGATATCAGGAATACCACCCCATGGATATCGAGATTGACCAGATAACGGCCACGAATGTTGTCCTGGCCAACCACATAATCGGTGTCGATGAGATTGGCTGCGCCACTGGGGGCGGGAATACCGTCTACGGATGAGTCGTTCTTGCGTGATACGGGGCCTTGGCTCAAGGGGCTGCTCCTTCTTGTTTTATTCGCGAGCAATGCGGCGACCGCCGCTGCTATACGCGGAAGCTGACGCTATCAGAAGGAAAATCGGCCCTGCGCTGCGGAAACGTCGCGGTTTTTCCCGATAACGACTGAGGGTGCGAAAGGCGCAGGGGACGACAAAAAGACGTCTGCCGGTGTTCTGGCGCTTTGACCGGAAAATGGGCGCCATGCTGGTCGGCAAAGGATGTCGCCTGCGCTTGCCGATGTCGCTGAGGGGCTGTCCAGGCGTCAGCTGCAAAGATGGCGACCATAAAAAAGCGCGCCCATGGGCGCGCTTCTGGACAAGATGAACAGCAAGCGTCAGCGCGGCTCGCTCATCAGTCCCTTGACGATGGAAATGCAGCCCACCAGCAGCACGATGGTGAACGGCAAGCCGGTCGACACGGCCATTGCCTGCAACGCCACCAGGCCGCCGCCGAGCAGCAGGGCGATGGCGATCACGCCTTCGATGCTGGCCCAGAACACGCGCTGCGGTACCGGCGCGTTGACCTTGCCACCGGCCGTGATGGTGTCGATCACCAGCGAACCCGAGTCCGACGAGGTGATGAAGAACACCACCACCAGCACGATGCCGATGAACGAGGTGATGGCGGTCAGCGGCATCTCCCCGAGCATGCTGAACAGCTTCAGCTCCAGGCCTGCGTCCTGCGCACCGGTGAAACCATCGACCAGCAATTGGTTGATGGCGGTACCGCCGAAGGCGGTCATCCACAGCACCGACACCAGCGACGGTACCAGCAGCACGGCCATGAGGCACTCACGCACTCTGCGGCCACGCCTGACGCGGGCGATGAACATGCCCACGAACGGCGACCAGCTGATCCACCAGGCCCAGTAGAACGCGGTCCAGCCCTGGCTGAAGTTGGCGTCTTCCCGACCGACCGGGTTGGCCAGTGCCGGCAAATACTGCAGATAGGCGCCGAGGTTCTTGAAGAAGTCGGTGAAGATCACCAGGGTCGGCCCGGCGATGATGATGAACAACAGCAGAGCCATGGCCAGGCCCATGTTGATCTCCGACAGACGCTTGACCCCCTTGTCGAGGCCGGCGACCACCGAAGCCAGCGCGATCAGGGTGATGGCGACGATCAGCAGCACCTTGGTGGTGTCCGTCGCCGGGATGCCGAACAGGTACTCCACACCCGCAGCCGCCTGCTCGGCACCCAGTCCCAGCGAGGTGACCAGCCCGAAGAGGGTGGCGAACACCGCGAGAATGTCGACCACATGGCCCGGCCAGCCCCACACGCGCTCGCCGAGGATCGGGTAGAAGATCGAGCGGATCGACAGCGGCAGGCCCTTGTTGAACGAGAACAGCGCCAGCGCCAGGGCGACGATGGCGTAGATCGCCCAAGGGTGCAGACCCCAGTGGAAGATGGTCGCAGCCATGCCCAGGCGCACGGCTTCCTCGGCGTTACCGGCAGCGCCGCCGAGCGGCGCCCAGTCGGTACGCACACCGTCCTCGCCAACGGTGACTCCACCCAGCGCCGCGCTGTAGTGCGACATGGGTTCGGACACGCCGTAGAACATCAGGCCGATGCCCATACCGGCGGCGAACAGCATGGAGAACCAGCCCATGTAGGTGTAGTCGGGCGTCGCGTCCTTGCCGCCGATGCGCACCTTGCCCAGCGGCGAGAGGATCAGGCCGAGACAGAGCAGGACGAAGACGTTCGCGGCACCGATGAAGAACCAGGCCATGTGATGGGTGAGCCAGTCGCGCACACCGCTGAACAGCGGTTCGATCTGGTTCTGCAGAGCCAGGGCGAGAATCACGAAGATCACCGCGACCAGCGCGGAGATGGTGAAAACCTTGCCGTGGATGTCGAGGGCGAAGATGAACTGCCCTTTGATGTTGTCCTGACCGATGACGTAATCGGTATCGATCAGATTGGCTTCACCGGTCGGTGCCGGGATGCCTTCTTGGGTTTCCGCTGCGGGTGGCGGGGTCGTGTCATGCGAAGGGACGTTTCCCATACGTGGCGTACTCCTTGATGCGTTTGACTCGCTAGACGAGCGTGAACAGGACGGATGCCCTCCTCCAATTAAAGACGACCGACAAGTGGGTCGAAGTAGAAAGGGTAACACATGAATTCCGCTCACTCAGACTCACAGACACATGAGAGTTGCGAATGATTCCCTAACGGCTGGCATTTTGCCCGACACTGCCATTCGTCCAGCCGCCGTGGCAGCATGGCGACGAACGCTGCGCAACCCCCATGGTCAGCTGCACACAATCCGTGCAAAGGAAGACCCCGCATGCCTGCGGATTTCGGCATTCCCAACCTGTTCGGTTACCTGATCGCCACCATTCACGCCCTCGGCGTCCTGGCCGCGATACACGCCGTGCTGACCGTGCGCACGGCACAAGGCGCGCTGGCCTGGGGGCTGTCGCTGTTCTTCATGCCCTATCTGACGCTGCTGCCTTACCTGGTTTTCGGCCGCAGCCGCTTCGACGCCTACGTCAAGGCGCGGCGCCAGGCCGACAAGGAAATGCGCCAGGCCATGGCCGAACAGGACTGGCGCCCCTGGGTCGAGGAAGCCAAGGCGGCGCACCTATCGCCCGCGTATGATCGCCTGCGTGCATTGCCGCGCCTGTCGCACCTGCCCGGCCTGACCGGCAACCGCGTCGAGTTGCTGATCGACGGCGAGGCCACCTTCGAGGCGATCTTCAGTGCGCTGGCCAGTGCCCAACAGACGATCCTCCTGCAGTTCTTCATCATCCGTGACGACGCCCTCGGCCAACGCATGCGTGACGTGCTGCTGGAGCGCGCCGCCGCTGGCGTGCAGGTTCACGTGCTGTACGACGGCGTCGGCAGTCATACGCTGCCGCGCGCCTATATCGACAGCCTGCGCCGGGGCGGCGCGCAGGTGCATGCGTTCCCCACCCGCGCAGGGCTGCTCAATCGCTTCCAGCTGAATTTCCGCAACCACCGCAAGATCGTCGTGGTCGATGGCGAGATCGGCTTCCTCGGCGGGCTCAACGTCGGCATCGAATACCTCGGGCAGAAGCCGCCGCTGGCGCCATGGCGCGACACCCACGTGGAGGTACGCGGGCCGGTGGTGGCGAGCCTGCAGGAAGCCTTCGCCGAGGACTGGTACTGGGCCTGCCAGAAACTGCCGCCAATGCTGATGCCGAGCAAGCAGGACGAGCCCGGCCAGCTCTGCCAGGTGATCGCCAGTGGCCCGGCGGACCCGCAGGAAACCTGCTCGCTGCTGTTCGTCGAAGCGATTCACGCGGCGCGCGAACGGATATGGCTGAGCAGTCCCTACTTCGTCCCCGACGAAGCACTGTTCGCCGCCCTGCGCCTGGCGGTGATGCGCGGCGTGGACGTACGCCTGCTGCTGCCGGCGCGAGCTGACCACCACATCGTCTATGCCGCCTCCAGCCTGTATGCCTTCGAGGCGTTGCGCGCCGGCGTGCGCATCTTCCGTTATCAGCCCGGCTTCCTGCATCAGAAGGCGCTGCTGATCGACCACGACGCCTGCGTGCTGGGCAGCGCCAACCTGGACAACCGCTCCTTCCGCCTGAATTTCGAAGCCAACCTGCTGACCTTCGACGAGGCCTTCAACGCGCAAGTGGCGCACATGCTGGAAGAGGATTTCAGCCGCTCACGCGAGCTGGTCAACGCCGACCGGCGCGAACTGCATCGCCTGCAGCAACTGGGCATGCGCGTGGCGCGGCTGATTTCGCCGATCCTCTGATACCACGCCGCGGCGATGCTCGAGCAGGAAATTTTGTGCGGGCTGCGCGGCGCGGCTATGGTTAGCGGAGCCAGCCGCTGTTCGCTGTCAGCGAGACCCCGCCTGCCATGAAAAGACGCCATGCCCTGCTACTCAGCCTGTGCCTGTTCGCTGCGCCCGTCGCGGCGCAGGAGGAGTTTCGCGTCGGCGTCGAACTGCAGCCCTATCAGCCTTACTCCGATGTACAGGACGGCGAGTACCGCGGTTACGCCCGCGACCTGCTGGATGCCTTCGCCGCCGAGTACGGCTATCGCTTCGTCTATACGCCGCTGCCGGTGAGGCGGCTGCTCAGCGATTTTCTCGCTGACCGGGTCGACCTCAAATTTCCCGATCATCCGCAGTGGAATGCCGATCAGAAAGCCGGCCACAACGTCCACTACAGCCATCCGGCAGCACCGTATATCGACGGCATTCTGGTCAAGCCGCAGCATCTGGGCCAGGGCATGCAGCGCATCGAACTGCTCGGCACGCAGAACGGTTTCACGCCCTGGCCCTATCTGCCGGAGATACGCACCGGGCGTATCCAGCTGATCCAGGCCAATCAGATCGAATCGCTGTTGCGTATGGCCGGCAGCGATCGCGTCGATGCGGTCTATCTCAACCCCAAGGTCGTCGCTCACCAGTTGGAGCAGATGGGCATGGCGGCGGGCAGCCTGGTGTTCGATCCACAGCTGCCCCACGTGGAGGACCATTACTACCTGTCCAGCATCCGCCACCCGCAGCTGATCGAGGCGTTCAACCGCTTCCTCGCCGAACGGGCCGAGCAGGTCGCGGCGATACGCTTACGCCACGGTCTGTGAGGTCTAGCGCTTCAGGGCAGCACAATCCGCCCCGACCCAGCGCGCACGGCTTTCCATGCTGCTCGGCTGGCCGTTGTAGGTGCCCTTGACCTGGGTGGTGAACTCCTTGTCGCTGACGAAGCGCGTTTCTCCTTCGCCCTGAGCCTGCGGGCAGGTGAAACGGAACTTCCACACCGCCGCGCTGCGTTCGAGAATCTCGTTGCTGCAGCCTGAGTCGGGATCATGCAGGGGGATTTCCTGGGCCTCGATCTGCTCGGCGGTAAGACACATCTGCACGCCGCCGGCGCCGAGCTTGATGCCCTGCTCGGCCATCATGTCCTCCATCATCTGGCGCTGCTCGGCTGGCAGGTTCTGCATCTGCCCGAGCATTTCCTGCATGCCGGGCATGGCCCGGCCGCCCACCTGCATGTTGTGCGAGCTGACCTCCCAGACGCCGGGCTGAATATCCAGGGCGCTGGCCAGAGTGGGCGATAGACAGAGGGCGAGCGGTAGAACGGAACGCGAGAGGATGCGCATGACAGGTCTCCTGAGCGGATAATGGGCCAGGCCGATGGTACCTCGGGGCACCAGGGCGTCGGGCCGCCACTCCGATAGGAGGCGCGCCCCGCGGCGATTTGGACAGTGCATAAGCGCATAAGATTCGCGCCGCGCAGACGAACAAAACCCCCACAGGCTCGCGCCGCATGGGGGTTTCCTTCTTTTGGTCCAGCACTTGTGGCGCCGGGAACATGGGCTCGCTCTGGCGAACCTAGCCCGCGTCAGCCGCGGGGGAGCTCAGCTCACAGCTCCAGAGTTCCAACGCCGGCTGGCTCGCTTTTGGCGGGCCGAGCCAGTCGCTCATCGGGCGACAACGCTGGTCGATACACAGTTGATAATCCCCGGCTTCGGGCGTACGCCCGACTCGCAGGGGTTGCAAAGGCGGTAGCTGACGCTGGTAGTGCCAGCTGCCATTGCGCAGTTCGGCGCCGTCGGGAATTTCCATTCCGGCGCCGGAACCCTTGACCCGCGCCTCACCGAGAACCAGGCCCTCGGCGGTGACGCGGTAATCCTCTTCCCAGCGGATCTTCTCGATGGTGTGGGTCCAGGCCAGGGTGAAGGCCGGCGTGGGCAGCTCTGCCCACACTGCACCGGCCAACCCCAGGCACAGGCCGATCACGCCGTCGCTGCCTCGGCGCGACGAGCGCGCCAGAAGTGCTGAGCGATGAAGATGGCGCTGAGGGCGAAGCCGATTTCGTCACTGATCGGGGTGGCGAGAATCAGGCTGGCGCCGGCCGCCAGACCCAGGATGCGCTCCCACCAGGTCAGCTTGGCCTGCAGGAAACCAGTAAACACTACGCCCCAGATGCCGATGGCCAACGCGGCTTTGAACAGCACGTAGAAGGTCGCCAGCAGGCTGTCGCCCTGCAGCATCAGCGCCGGCGAATACACCGCCATGTAGGGCACGACGAAGCCGGCCACGGCGATACGCACGGCCCACAGGCTGATCTTCAGGCCGCGCTCCTTGGCGATCGGCGCGGCGGCGAAGCAGGCCAGCGCCACTGGCGGCGTGAGGTCAGCCATGATGCCGAAGTAGAAGACGAACATGTGCGAGACGATCAGCGGCACGCCCAGTTCCAGCAGCGCCGGCGCGGCGATCGAGCTGGTGATGATGTAGTTGGGGATGGTCGGAATGCCCATGCCCAGCACCAGGCAGGTGAGCATGGTCAGCACCAGCGACAGGAACAGGTTGTCCTGGCCGATGGCGAGGATATAGCCGGCGAAGGTGGAGGCCACACCGGTCAGCGACACCACACCGATGATCACGCCGACCAGGGCGCAGGCGATACCGACTGGTACGGCATGACGCGCACCTTCGACCAGCGCGTGCAGGCACAGGGTCAGGGTTTCACGACCACCTTTGACGAACCAGCAGACTGCCACCAGCGCGGCGATAACACCGAAAACCACGCCGATACCGAGCTGGAAGAAACCGGCGCAGAGCACGCCCAGGGCGATCCAGAAGGCGAAGCGCATGACCTTGGAGGACACCCGCAGGATGATCGCCGAGCCGAGGATGACCATGGCGGTCAGCGCCAGGCCGACGGTACCGGAGAACAGCGGGGTACGGCCGGAGAACAGCAGGTAGATGAGGATGAACAGCGGGATCAGCAGGAACCAGCGCTCACGCACGGCCTTCCACGGATTCGGGCATTCGTCCTTGGGCAGGCCGCGCAGGTTGGCGCGCTTGGCTTCCAGGTGGACCATCCAGAACACCGAGCCGAAGTACAGCAGCGCCGGGATCAGCGCGGCCTTGGCCACCTCAATGAACGGCACGTTGATGGTCTCGGCCATGATGAAGGCCACGGCGCCCATGATCGGCGGCATGATCTGGCTGCCCATCGACGAAGTCGCCTCGACACCACCAGCGAAGGCCGGCCGATAACCGAAGCGCTTCATCAGCGGGATGGTGAACTGGCCGGTGGTGACCACGTTGGCCACGCCGGAACCGGTGATGGTGCCCATCAGTGCCGAGGACACCACCGACACCTTGGCCGGGCCGCCGACCTTGTGGCCGAACAGGCCCATGGCGAAGTCGGTGAACAGCTTGATCATCCCGGCCTGCTCGAGGAAGGCGCCGAACAGGATGAACAGGAAGATGTAGGTGGCCGACACGTAAGTCGGGGTGCCGTACAGGCCTTCGGTGCCGAACGACAGCTGGTTGACGATCTGGTCGAGGCCGTAGCCGCGGTGCATCAGGTCGCCCGGCAGGTACTGGCCGAGCATGCCGTAGGCGAGAAACAGCGCGCAGATGATCGGCAGGGCGATGCCCATGACCCGGCGCGCAGCCTCGAACACCAGCACGATCAGGGTCAGGCCGACGATCATGTCACTGGTGGTCATGTCACCGGAGCGCTGGATCAGGTCCGCCTCGAAGTACCACTGGTAGATGGCCGTGGCCATGCCGGCCAGGCCCAGCAGCCACGCCAGCGGCTGCCACGGGCGGCCCTTGCCGAGCCCGGGAAAGCTGATGAACACCAGCAGCAGCAGGAAGCCGACGTGCACCGCACGCAGCACCTGAGTCGACACCGGGTGAAAGGCCGCGGTGAATATCTGGAAAATGGAAAACAGCAGGGCGACGGCAAAAAGCGCCTTCGGCCAGTCGGACGGGCTGGAAGCCAGGCCGTTGTCTTGTTCACTCATGGAGTGCAAACCTCATGACTACTTCGATTGCGGTGACAGAGTCGCCAACAAAACCCACCGCCCTGTGAACGCCGGTTTTATTCGCGATTCTGGGGACCCTGTCCGTTCCGATCTTTGCTCTGTAGGAGCGGATTCATCCGCGATTTCCTCGCGAACATCGCGGATGAATCCGCTCCTACAACAGCAGTATCGGCGTCGATACAGAGCAAGCAGGCCGCGGCGCACGCCACGGCCCGCCCTGCATCAGAGCGCGCCAGCTTCCTTGTAGAAGCGCTCGGCACCCGGGTGCAGCGGGATCGGCAGGTTCTTGGTAGCGGTGTCCAGCTTGATGTCCTTGGCCGCGGAGTGGGCGGTGCCCAGGCGCTCGAGGTTGTCGAACATCAGTTTGGTCATCTGGTAAGCCACTTCGTCGGAAACGCCTTCATGGGTGACCAGGATGTTGGTGATGGCGACGGTGGGTACGTCGGCGTCCTGACCGTCGTAGGTGCCGGCCGGAATGGTGGCGGCCTCGTAGGCGGCGTTGTCGATCTTCGCGGTGACGTCGGCCGGGATGGCGACGAAGCTGATCTTCATGGTCGAAGCCAGGTCACGAATGGCTGCCATGCCCAGGCCGGAGGACTGCAGGGTGGCGTCCAGCTGACGGTTCTTGATCAGCTCGACCGACTCGGCGTACGGCAGGAACTCGACCTTGCCCATGTCCTTGTAGGTCAGACCGGCAGCTTCGAAGATGGCGCGGGCGTTGAGCTCGGTACCGGACTTCGGTGCGCCGACGGAGATGCGCTTGCCCTTGAGGTCTTCCAGGGTCTTGATGCCGGACTCGGCGTTGGCAACGATCTGGATGTAGTTCGGGTAGGTACCGGCGATAGCGCGGATCTTCTTCAGCGGTGCCTTGAAGCCGGCGTCTTCAACGCCATTCCAGGCATCGGCGACCGAGTCACCGAGGGCGAAGGCCAGCTCGCCACGACCGGCCTGCAGCAGGTTGAGGTTTTCCACCGACGCCTTGGTCGCCTGGACCGAGGTTTTGGAACCTTCGATGCCATTGCTGTACAGCTGCGAAAGGGCTACGCCGATCGGGTAGTACACACCGCTGGTACCGCCGGTGAGCACGTTGATGAAGGTCGGGGCAGCGAGGACTGCGGTGCTGGCAGTGATGGCCGCGGCAGCGGCGAACAGGCTGAGTTTCTTGGTCAGTCGCATGGAAATATCTCCGTCGTTGTTATGGCTTTATGCAGAGTTTCACTCTAGACGACGCCACCGAGGCGGCATCGGCGGTGCGCGATCAGCGGCGCAGGGTGCAGCGTAGGACAAGAACCGCGGCAGGCGCGGTGGGGAGGCGGCCCATGCAAAGCAGCGAGTGCGGCATGGCGCGAGGGGCATGGCAGTTCATGGGGCTGACCTCTTGTCGTTGTTATGGTCGCCGCGTCGGCAAGATGCTGCGCGGCTACAACGGACATAGCAGATGCCGTGCCAGAGCCTGAAAAGCCCGAGATAAAGGGCTCTTATCTAGAGACCATAGGGTCACTGAGCGGGAAACCGCTTACACCCGAACAGTCATAAGCAAAAATCCGCTTATCGAATAACCCGAACGCAATCCGGGAAATCGGTGTGCAACCTGCTCCCGGATTTCATCCGGCTACGACTGATCCGCCAGCCCCCTGGGGCGCACCGGCTGGTTCGAGGCCAGGCACGCTACATACGCTGTGCCGACTACTCCTCACCGCCCGGCAGGTAATCACCGCGCGCCAGGCCGTGGCGCTGCATTTTCTCGTTGAGCGTACGACGCGGCAGCTGCAGCACGTCCATCACCGCGGCGATATTGCCCTGGCATTGCAGCAGGGCGTTGTGCAGGCATTGCGCCTCGAAAGCCTCCATCTGCTGCGCCAGCGCCTGGCCGGCGAAGCGCTCGGCTGGCGGCGGGCTGGACAGGCCCAGAGCATGACGCTCGGCGGCGTTGATCAGCTCGCGGACGTTGCCCGGCCAGTCATGCCCGAGCAGACGCGCCAGCTCGCTCGGCGCCAGCGGCGGCGCTTCGCGGCCATGACGTTGCGCGGCCTCGTGGGCGAAATGCTCGAACAGCAGGGGGATGTCCTCGCGCCGTTCGCGCAACGGTGGAATGTGCAGGGTGGCGACGTTCAGGCGATACACCAAGTCCTCGCGGAAACGCCCGGCCTTGACCTCGTCGAGCAGATCCGGCTTGGCCGCGCTGATCACCCGCAGGTCGACCTGGATGCTCTTGTTCGAGCCCAGGCGTTCGAGGGTCTTTTCCTGCAGAACGCGCAAAAGCTTGACCTGCTGCGCCAGCGGCAGACTCTCCACCTCGTCGAGGAACAGGGTGCCGCCGTCGGCATGCTCGATGCGGCCGATGCGCTTGGCCTGGGCCCCGGTGAAGGCGCCGCTCTCGTGGCCGAACAGCTCGCTTTCGAAGATGGTCTCGGGAATCGCCGCACAGTTGAGAGCGGCGAAGGCCTTGCTCGCGCGCGGGCTGAAATCGTGCAGGCTGCGCGCCACGCGCTCCTTGCCGCTACCGGTCTCGCCGCGGATCAGCACGTTGACCGAGGTGCCGGCCAGTTCAAGGATCTGCCGGCGCAGGTTTTCCATGGGCCGCGAAATGCCGATCAGCTGGCTTTCGATGCGGCCCTTGTTCGCCACCTGCTGGCGCAACTGGCGGTTCTCGCAGACCAGGCGGCGCTTGTCCAGGGCACGGCGCACGCTGTCGAGCAGGCGCTCCGGGGTAAAGGGTTTCTCGATGAAGTCATAGGCGCCCTGACGCAGTGCCTGCACCGCCATGGGCACGTCGCCGTGGCCGGTCACCAGGATCACCGGCAGATCGCTGTCGATCTGCAGCAACTTGTCGAGCAGTTGCAGACCATCGCTGCCGGGCATGCGCACATCGCTGACGACAATGCCGGGAAAGTCGCGGTCCACCACCGCCAGGGCTTCGGCCGCGCTGGCGCAGGTACGCACCTGAAAACCGGACAGCTCCAGCCACTGCTGCACCGCTTCGCGAATCGCCGCTTCGTCGTCGACCACTATGACCTGAGCGCTCATGGCACCTCCTGTTCAGAACGGCGGGCAGTGTAGCCCGGATGAAATCCGCTGAGGCAACCTGCGGCATCAGGATGAGAACCCGTAGGAGCGGCTTTAGCCGCGATAGCTACGCCTGCATTTCGCGGCTGAAACGGAATGCCGCCCAGCAGCTCCTACAAAGGCTCGTCGTGGATGACGCTTCACCCATCCACCGTGACCTTGCAACCTTGGTGGATGAAAACAGCGTCATCCACCCTACCCGTTAACAGGCGGTCAAGGCGCTGCCGGCAGCCGCAGCGTGAAAACCGCACCCAACTCGCCGTTGTGCGCCTCCAGGCTGCCGCCGAGATCGCGCACGATACCGTAGGACACTGCCAGCCCGAGCCCCAGACCCTGCCCCACCGGCTTGGTGGTGAAGAAAGGTTCGAACACGCGGCCGAGGGTTTCCTCGGCGATGCCGCCACCACTGTCCTCGACGCTAAGCAGGCAGCTGTCGTCTTCACGGGCGATGCGTACCAGCAGGATGCGCGGCTCGCTATCGGCCATGGCATCGAGGGCGTTGTGCAGCAGGTTGAGCATCACCTGTTCGATGCGAATGGCATCGCCGAGCACTTCGGCCTCGGCGTCGACCTGCGTGCGCAACTCCACCTGCTCGCTGCGCATGCGTGGCGCCAACAGTTGCAGGGCCTGCTCCAGCACGTCGCCCAGACCCAGGCGCTCGCTGAGGCCGGCCGGGGTTTTGCGGGCGAAGGTCTTGAGGTGACCGGTCAGCGCGGCCATGCGTTGCAGCAGGCCGTCGATACGCTGCAGACCGTCACGCACCGCCTCCGGCCGACCGCTGTCGAGCAGCAGGCGCAGGCTGCCGAGCTGCATCTGCAGGGCGGTCAGGGGCTGGTTGATCTCGTGCGCCAGGGCCGCCGACATCTGCCCCAGCGCGGCCATCTTGGCGGCATGCACCAGCCCGTCCTGGGCCTCGCGCAGCTCGGCGGTGCGCAGCGCCACCTCGCGCTCCAGGCGTTCGCGAATACCGGCCTGCAGGCGCTGGTTCTTGCGCCGCTGGGCGAGGAACAGCAGCAGGAAGGCCAAGGTCATCCACACCCCGGCGGCGGCCAGGCGATAGCTACGCACGCTGTCGGCCAGGCCGGCCGGCTCGCTGAGCAGATGCAGGGTCCAGCCCTCTTCGGGCATGTACAGGCGCTGCCAGAGGTAGTCGCGATTGCCGTCGGGGCCATCGACGCGGGCCCATTCCGCATCGGCGTCGATCTGCCGGTGCACCTGGTGCGCCAGTGGCTGCAAGGCCTGCTCGGCGTAGCGGCGCACTTGCACCAGCTCGGCAAGCGCACGCTCGTCGAGCGCCTGCAAGGCGCGGAACCGCCAGATCGGCTTGTTGCTGAGGATCACCACCTGATAGCTGTCGGCGACCAGCAGCACACCGGGCTGGCCGACCCATTCGCGCTGCAGCTCTTCCAGCTCCAGCTTGACCACCAGCACACCGAGCAGCTCGCCGTCGTCGCCACGCACCACATGGGAGAGGAAGTAGCCGGGAATCCCGGTGGTCACGCCCACCGCGAAGTAGCGCGCGCCGCCATCGCGCACGGCGTTCTGGAAATACGGGCGAAAGGCGTAGTTGTTGCCGACGAAGCTGCTCCAGTCCCGCCAGTTGCTGGCCACCAGAGTTTCACCCTGGGCATCGAGCAGGTACAGCACGGTAGACCCGGCTGCGGCATTGAGGCGCTCCAGGCGCTGGTTGAGCGCCAGGCGCAACTGGCGATCATGCGGCGCGCGCAGCAGGGTGCGGATGTCGCTGTCCAGCGCCAGCACCTCGGGCACCGAGCTGAAGCGTTCGACCAGCGTGCGGATGGATTGGGCGTAGAGCTGCAGCTGCCCGCGCGCCTCGACGCTGCGCTCGTCCCAGGCACGCCGCTCGGCATAGCGTCCGCCCAGCCACAGGCTCAGCAGCAGGCCAGCGACAATCGCCAGCACGGTGAACAGGACGCGGTAGCGGGGGCGCAGCGACAGGGGCATGGGCGGCTCGCGGGATCAAGACGAGCCGCATGTTACCCCATCAGCTGTAAAGATCAGCGCGGGTCCACGGCAGATCGTGGCCGCCATCGTCGCGCGGCTTCACCGCAAGGATCTGGTGCAGGTTCATCCAGCCGTGCTGGAAGCCATAGGCGCAGCCGGCCAGGTACAGGCGCCAGATGCGCAGGGACTTTTCCGGCACCCACTGCGCGGCTTCCTGCAGTCTTCGCTCCAGCCCCTGGCTCCACAGGTGCAGGGTGCGCGCATAGTGCAGGCGCAGGCTTTCCACGTCGACGATCTCCAGCCCGGCCTCGCTGATCGCCCTGGCCATGGTCGCCAGGTGCGGCAGCTCGCCCTGCGGGAACACGTAGCGGTCGATGAACTCGCCAGCGCCACGGCCCACCGGGCGGCCATCGGTGAAGCGCGAGGTGATGCCGTGATTCATCACCAGACCGCCGGCCCTGACCGCACCGAACAGCCGCTCGCAATACAGCGGCAGGTTGGCGTGGCCGACGTGCTCGAACATGCCGACGCTGACCACCTTGTCGAAGCGGCCATCCTGCGGCAGGTCGCGGTAGTCGAGCAGCGCCAGGGTCACCCGCGCTTCCAGGCCCTCTTCGGCCACCCGTTGCCGGCCCAGTTCCAGCTGAGCCTGGCTGAGGGTGATGCCGTAGACCTCAGCCTCGAACTCCCGCGCGGCGAAGCGCGCCAGGCCACCCCAGCCGCAGCCCACGTCGAGCAGCCTGTCACCCGGCTGCAGGCGCAGCTTGCGGCACAGGTGGCGCAGCTTGCCCTGCTGGGCCTGGTCGAGGTTCTCCTGGCCGGTTTTGAAGTAGGCGCAGGAATAGACCATGTCGCGGTCCAGCCACAGGCGGTAAAAGTCGTTGGACAGGTCGTAGTGATAGCGGATGGCCTCGGCGTCGCTGCGCTTGTCGTGCGCGGCGTAAGGCTCGACAGGTGCGGATTGGTCGCCGAGCAGCGCGGTGCTCAGCGCATCGCCCACCTCGATGGCGTCCTCGATGGGGCCTTCCAGATCGACGCGGCCTTCGACATAGGCGGCGCCCAGTGCATCCAGGCTGGGGTGGGCCAATTGGCTGACCAGGCTGGGGTCCTTGACCACCAAAGTCACCCGCGGCCTGGGTCCCAGGTCGATCTGATTGCCGTCCCACAGTTTCAGGCGCAGCGGAATTTGCAGATCGCGAAACGCGGTGGGTAATTGCGCCAGCATGATCAGCCCTCCTCCCCAGCCATGGAGTCTCAAGCAGATGACTTGACCGGCCTGCCCAGGTTCGATTCGGGCGACTAGCGGCGCCTGAGCAGCGCGACGAAGAACACCCCGCCGATGGCGGCGGTGACGATGCCGATGGGCAGGTCCTGCGGCGCCAGCCAGGTGCGCGCGGCGACATCGACCCAGACCAGGAACAGCGCTCCCAGCAGCGCCGCCACCGGCAGCAGGCGACGGTGCTCGGCGCCGACCAGAAAGCGCGCCACGTGCGGCAGCATCAGGCCGACGAAGCCGATGGCGCCGGACAGCGACACCAGCACGCCGGTGAGCAGCGACGCCGCCACGAATACCAACAGGCGCACGCGGCGCGGCTCCAGACCGAGGCTCACCGCGCTCTGCTCGCCGGCCATCAGCGCGTTCAGCGCGCGGCCCAAACCAAGCAGCACCGCCAGTGCCAGGGCCAGACACAACGCCGGCAGCCAGAGCAGCTCCCAGCGCGCCAGGCCAAGGCCGCCGAGCATCCAGAACAGCACCGAGCTGGCCGCATGCGGGTTGCCCAGATAGAGCAGCAGGTTGCTTGCCGCCATCATCACGAAGGACACCGCCACCCCGGCCAGCAGCAAACGGTCGCTGTGCAGACGGCCACTGCGGCTGGCGATGGCCAGCACCAGCAGCATGCTCGCCAGCGCACCGACGAAGGCCGCCAGCGGCAGACTGAGCAGCCCGGCGAACTCGCCCAGGTAAAGCACCACCACCACCGCACCGAAGGCGGCGCCGGAACTGACGCCAAGCAGGTGCGGGTCGGCCAGCGGATTGCGCGTCACCGCCTGCAGCACCGTGCCGACCACCGCCAGCCCGGCGCCCACCAATGCGCCGAGCAGCACCCGCGGCGCGCGCAACTGCCAGACGATGCTGTCCTGGCCGACGCTGACCGGCGTTTCGGCAGTGATGCCGAACAGGTGCCGGGCAAGGATCGCCAGCACCTGCTCCAGTTCGACCCTGGCCGCACCAAAGGCCAGCGACAGCGCACAGGACAATGCCAGCAGCACGGCCAGGCCAACCAGCAACAGGCGATAACGGCTCACTGGTCGAAAGCCTCGGGATGCAGCGCGGCGGCCAGGGTTTCGATGGCGGCGGCGTTATCCAGGCTCGGCGTGACCGCCAGATAGGGCAACACCACGAAGCGTTTCTCACGAACCGCCGTCACCCCCTGCAGCGCCGAGTGCTGCAGCAGGAAGTCGCGCTTCTGCGCCGCGGTGCGCTCGCCATAGTCGACGATCAGGATCAGCTCCGGGTCCTGCTCGACCACCGACTCCCAGCCCACCTTCATCCAGTTGGCCGCCACGCTGTCCATTACGTTGCGCCCACCGGCCGCCTCGATCAGCGGCTGCGGCATGCCCAGGCGCCCGGCGCTGAAGGGCACATCCTCGCCGCTGTCGTAGACGAATACGCGCGGCCGTGCCGGCGCTTCGCCGAGGCGCGCCTGCACTGCCGCCACGCGTCGCTGCATGCCCTGCACCAGTTCATCGGCGCGCGACTCGACGGCGAAGATGCGACCGAGGTTGCGCAGGTCGCCGTAGACATCCTCGAGACTGGCGACACGGCCGGGCGACACGTGCGCGCAGGACTCGCTCAATTCGTACACCGGGATATCGAAGCGCGCCAGGCTGGCCGGGGTGACCTCGCCGCCGATGCGCATGCCGTAGTTCCAGCCGGCGAAGACGAAATCGCTGCCGGCACCCAGCAGGTTCTCCAGCGACGGGTAGCGCGCGGCCAGCTCCGGCAGGCCGTCGAGTTGCTCGCGCATGCTGGGATCGAGGGTCTTCCAGCCGCTGATGCCGGTGTAGCCGGCCATACGCTCCTTCAGCCCCAGGGCCAGGAGCATGGCGGTCATGTTGACGTCATGGCTGACCGCCCGCTGCGGCGGCCGCTCGATGGTTACCTGACGGTCGCAGCTGGTGACGGTGGCGGACCAGACGGGGCTGATCAGCCCTAACAGGATTACACCAACGAGTGTAGGAGCGAGCTTTGCTCGCGAAGCTTTTGTCTTTTCCCAGGATTCGCGAGCAGAGCTCGCTCCTACAGGTTCAGCCGTGCGTAAACGCTTCATCAAACAATCCAGGTAATGCGCGGATGACCGGCCAGTGGATGGGTATCGACCAGCGCCTGCAGGCCGAACACCCGCAGCAGCAGCTCGGTGGTCAGCACTTCGGCGGGCGTGCCGATGGCCACCAGACGGCCCCCGTCGAGCACGCAAAGGCGGTCGCAGAAGGCCGCCGCCAGGTTCAGGTCATGAAAACTGGCCAGCGTCGCCAGGCCCAGCGCCTTGATCTGGCCAAGCAACTCGAGCTGGTAACGCGGGTCGAGGTGGTTGGTCGGCTCGTCGAGGATCAGCAATTGCGGTTGCTGCACCAGGGCGCGGGCGAGCAGCACGCGCTGCTTCTCGCCGCCGGACAGGCGGGCGAAGGGCTGCTGCGCCAGGTCGCTCAGACCGACGCGGGCCAGCGCCTCGTCGACCAGGCGTCGATCCTCGGCATCGTCGCCGTCGAACAAACCCTTGTGCGGCGTGCGGCCCATGGCCGCCACCTCCTGCACGCGCAGACCGAAATCCTGCGGAAACTCCTGCAGCACCACCGCCACGCGCTGTGCGCTCCAGCGCGGCGGGCGCTGCCACAGCGCCTCGCCGTCCAGCTCGACATCGCCGGCGCTGGGCCGCTGATAGCGATAGGCGCAGCGCAGCAGGCTGGTCTTGCCGCTGCCGTTGGGGCCGATCAGCCCCACCAGCTCGCCGTTGCCGACCGCGAGATCGATGCCGTCGAGCAGCCGCCGCTGCCCATCCGCGGACCAGGCCAGTTGGCGCAGGCGAAGACGATCCATCAGAAGCTGTAGTCCGCAGTGACGAAGAACGAGCGTGGCGCGCCCAGATACCACTGCTGGCCGTCGCTGCTGGCACTGCTGGCGTATTGGCGGTCAAACAGGTTGTTCGCCTCCAGGCGCAGGCGCAGATCCCTCAGCACCTGCCAGCCAATGTTGGCGTCGACCACGGTGTAGCCAGGCACCTTGGCGGTGTTGGCGCTGTCGGCGTAGCGCGCATCGACATAACGCGCGCCAATGCCGGCGTCCACGCCGCTGCCCAGGTCCTTGTTCAGCCACAGGTTGGCGGTGCGCCTGGGCACGTTGGTCGGGCGATTGCCGCTGCGGTCGCCGCCACCTTCGACGAAGTCGTCGTATTCGGCCCGCACCAGGGCGGCGTTGGCCGACACCTGCCAGCCCTGACCCAGCGCCAGCTCCAGCGTCGCCTCCAGACCATCGGAGGATTGCTGGCCGATCTGCTCGGTGGGCGCAGCCGGGGTTTCGCGGCTGAGCAGCTTCTTCTTGACGATGTGATAGGCGGCCAGCGTCCACTCGCCCTGCCCACCCCAGAACGCCTGCTTGAGGCCAATCTCGGTCTGCCTGGCTTCGCTCAGGTCGAACTGCTGCTGGCTCGGGCTGAGGGTCAGCAGGTTGCTCACGCCTTCGCTGCTGGTGGCGTACTGGCCGTACAGCGACAGCTCGGGGGTCAGCGCGAAGACCAGGCCGGCGCGCCAGTTGTCGCCGCTCAGGCTACGGTCGGCGCGGCTTTCATCGACCAGATCGTCGCGCTGGATGTGCACCTGGTCGCGACGCACGCCGGTGACCAGCGACAGGCGCTCGGTGAGCTGGGTGCGGTTCTCGGCGAACAGCGAGAACTGCCGCGCCAGGTTGCGCTCGCGCGGGCCGTAACCGAGCGGATCGGTGCTCTGGTACTGGCCGCCACCGGAGCCGGCCAGCGGCACGCTGTCGCTGAAGCTGCTGGCGAAGTCGTGCTGGCGGGCGAAGTGGATGCGGTTGTAATCGACACCGACCACGGTGCGGCTATCGAGGCCGAACAGGGCGTGATCCAGGGTAAAGGTCTGGCGGTCGCCGATCTGCTCCTGGGTGTGCTTGATCCGGTAGAACTCGCTGCGCTCGACCGTATCGCCCGGCTGCCAGCGATAGGCCTCAGCATTACGCCAGTAGCGCTGGGTCTTGATGTAGTAGAGCTGGTTGCTGGCACTGAGCGCATCGTTGATGCGCCAATCGCTGACCAAGCGGGTGATCTGGTCGTTGTAACGGATATCGGCGTCGGCGACGTTGTAGTTGCGCTCACGCAGGCTCTCACGGTACTTGCCATCGACCAGCGGCGTGCCGAGGTAACGCATCGGGTTCTGGTCGCCATGGTCGTGGGACAGGGTGAAGCTCAGGTCGTCACTGGCGTCCCAGCGCAGGGCGGCGCTGATCGCCACGCTGTCCGAATCCCCCCGGTCGACCCAGCCATTGCTGGCCTGCTGGTTGACGTTGAAGCGATAGCTCAGCGCGTCGCTCAGCGAACCGCCGCTGTCCAGCGCCGCCTGGCGACGGTCGTCGCTGCCGTAGCCAAGGCGCAGCTGATTGCGGATCTCGCCCGCGAAGGGCTTCTTCGGCACCACGTTGATCACCGCGCCGGTGGCGCCCTCGCCGTAAAGCACCGAGGCCGGGCCGCGCAGTACATCGATGCGCGCCACCGACCAGGTGTCCGCCGGGAAAGTCACGGTGCCGGCACCGACGTACTGGCGGGTGCCGTCGTAAAGCTGCATGGTCGCCGAGTGGCCGGTGAAGCCACGCGCCGAGAGCGCCGTGCCGCCATTGCCGGGGGTGCCGATATCGCTAATGCCGGGCGTGCGGGTCACCGCATCCTGCACCGTCAGGTTGTTGCGCCCGCGCACCTCGGCGCCGCTCAGGCTGGTGGTGCTGGCCGGGGTTTGCAGGGCCGAAAGCTCCAGACGCGAGCCGCTGCTGGTGGGCGTATGCAGGTCGCTCTCGCCCTCCTCGGCGGCCTTGGCGTGGACGGTGAGCTCGGGCAGGTCGACGGCCTCGTTGGCCAACGCCATGCCACTGCAAAGCAGGGCCAGCGGCCAGGTGCAGCGAAGAACAGGGTTTTGCACGGCAGAACTTCCAGTGTTGCGCGGAGAATCGAGGGACGAAATGTTACTGTTATAACATAACATTATCGACATTCGCAGCCTGGAAAGCAGCCGTACGGGTTCTGCGACCGAAACGCTCGGGAAGGATTGATTGAAGCGGAAGTGGCGCGCCATAAATGTTCCATCGTCGGGAAGAGGCACGGCAATCCGATGGAAAATGCGCAACAGCAGACAGGGCATGGTCGCCCGACTGGAGTCAACGCCCGCCCACCGCGGGTTGCCAGACAAAAAACGACTCCAGGCCGGTCTCCGGGCTTGCGAGGGTCATGAACGCATCACCTTCCCATGCGCGTGGCGCACAGTGGCGTATCGATGCGGTCGCTCGCTTACCGTTGCGGGGGCAGCGTCGGACTTCAACCGACTTCCCGTTTCACCTCACGCGCGGCGGCGTGAGACACCTGAAGCGGGGCGGATATGACCACCCATGCGGAGGGTAGTCAAGGCGAGCTTCGCCTGTAGCGGCTTCAGCCGCGAGATAAATAGCCCCTGAAAACCCAAGGCTTCGCGGACGAGTCCGCTCCCACAAGAACAACTGCGTCAGCGCTGCGAAAGCGTACCTCCTGTGGGAGCGTAACGCTGTTGACATAAGAATTAGTCGGACACGATTAGTCCCCTCGCCCCTTTGGGGAGAGGGAGCCAAACCTGTACAACCTTAAGTGAACAGCGTTACCCGTGGGAGCGGACTTGTCCGCGATACGCTCTGACTCGCGAGCATCCGCGGCTGCTCGATCAGGTGAAAACGCCGCGATCCTGCAAGGCAATCACGGGCGTTCGTCCTGACTGACTGGCAGCAACGTTACGCCTGCTCGTCAATACGCAACTCCGGTAGCGCCCTGCCCGCTACCAGCCGCTCATCGACCAGGCGAATCACCGCGGCCTCATCCCTGATGCCGTACCACTCGCCCTGTGGATAAAGGCTCGCGGTCGGCCCCAGGTCACAGGGGAACTGGCACTGGCTACGGGTGATATGCACACCGCCTTCGCACTCCAGCCTGCCCGCCGCCTTGAGCCGCTGACGCAAGGTTTTCCACAGGCCCAGCGCGCCTTTGCGCGTGCAGCGCGGGCCGTTGCACAGCAGCAGGCGCTGCGCATGCGGCGGAATCTGCGACCAGGCGTGATGCGCCGGCACCGGCGGCACATCGCTGCAGAGAATGTGCGCGTCACGCTGCTCCAGCAGCGCGCCCAGGCCCTCGAGCCAGGCATCCTCCAGCGCCGTGCAGACCACGAACACATCTGCCCCATCACCGCGCTCGGCGATGCATTCGCGCAGCCAATCGCGGTGCGCCGCATCGGCGCGTGGCTCCAGATCCACCACCAGCAGCGGTCGCGGCGCCTCATCGATGGCCTGCCAGAAGCCGTCCTGCTCGCTGTCATGCAGATGCGCCTCACCCAGCAGCGCTTCGACGCGCTGCTGCAAACGCTCGGCCGAGGCACCACGACCGAGGCCAGGGCCGATGAACAGGATGCGGGCGTAGGGGGTTTGGCTCATGACAGTCTCCAGAACGGGCCGGCAGTCTAGCAGCGCAACAGCAAGCGTAGGGCGGGTGTGACCCGCCAGACCGACGTTGGAGGGTTTCACCCGCCCTACAGGCTGCACCCATTGTGGGAGGGGCTTCAGCCGCGACGGCAGCCATCCCTTCGCCGCTGAAGCGCCTCCCACAAGGCGTCCGGTTCCGCGAACTCACGCGTCACCGTCGGCAGCATCGGGCGGCGCAGCAGCAGCACCGGCAAGCCCAGCTCGCGGGCCACCTGCAACTTCGGCTCGGTGGAGGTGCTGCCGCTGTTCTTGCTTACCAGCACGTCGCAGCGGATGCGCGCGAACAGTGCACGCTCCTCGTCCAGGGAGAACGGCCCGCGCGCGCCGATGATCTCGGCACGCGGCGGCGCCGGCTCGGCCTGCAGGCAGCGCACCGTCCAGTGCTGATGCGCGGGAATCTCGCGCAGGTGCGCCAGCGGCTCGCGCCCCGAGGTGAAGAACGGCCGTTTGAAGGGTGCCAGGGCGCGGGTCAGTTCATCCCAGCCTTCCACCTCACGCCAGTCATCATTCGGGCCTGCCTGCCAGCCGGGACGACGCAATGCCCAACACGACACGCCTGCCAGCTCGGCAGCACGGGCGGCGTTATGGCTGATCTGCGCCGCGTAGGGGTGAGTCAGATCCAGCAGCAGCTCAATGCCTTCGCTCACGATAAAGGCCGCCAGGCCTTCGGCACCGCCAAAGCCGCCGACGCGTACGCGACACGGCAAATCGTCCGGCACGCGGCCAAGGCCGGCCAGGCTGTAGATCGTCTCCGGCCCCAACCTGCGCGCCAGGCGCAGCGCCTCGGAGGTGCCGCCGAGCAGCAGGAGTCGCGCACTCACGGCTTGCGCACCGCCAGCAGGGTGATCGGCAGCGCCGCGCGCCAAGTGTCGAAACCGCCCAGCGGCTGCGCTTGGGCCACAGTGAGCCGCAGCAGCTCGCCACCCTGCCGTTCGCGGAAGGCCACCAGCGCCGCCTCGCTCTGAATCGTCACGGCGTTGGCCAGCAGTCGCCCGCCTGGCTTGAGCGCGGCCCAGCAATCATCCAGCACGCCGGGCACGGTGACGCCGCCGCCGATAAAGATCGCATCCGGCGCCGGCAGACCGGCCAGCGCCTCGGGCGCATGCCCGGCCACCAGTTGCAGGCCGGGCACACCAAGGGCATCGCGGTTGTGACGGATATGCTCCTGACGCCCTTCGTTGGCCTCAATGGCGATAGCGCGGCAGGCCGGGTGCGCGCGCATCCACTCGATGCCGATGGAACCACAACCGGCACCGACATCCCACAGCAACTCGCCAGGCAGCGGCGCCAGGCGCGCCAGGGTCACCGCGCGCACGTCACGCTTGGTCAGCTGGCCGTCGTGGCGGTAGGCGTCGTCTGGCAGGCCGCAGGTCGGCGGCAGCAGTTGCGCCCCGGCGTCGGCCAGGCACTCCACGGCCAGCAGGTTGAGGTCGGCGCCGCGTGGCAGGTTCCAGCTTGCGGCCAGGCCCTCGATGCGGCGCTCGTCAGAGCCGCCAAGGTGCTCCAGCAGAGTCAGGCGACTGGCGCCGAAACCGCGTGCACGCAGGGCTTCGGCGACCTGCGCAGGCGTGTCGCCATCGGCGCTCAACGCCAACAGGCGCACGCCGGGGAACAGTTTGCCGTTGAGCGTGGCCAGCGGCCGGCCGACCAAGGAGACCACCTCAACCTCCTGCAACGGCCAGCCCAGGCGCGCCGCCGCCAGCGACACCGAAGACGGTGCCGGCAATACCTGCAATTCATCGGCCGGCACCTGACGCGCCAGGCTGGCGCCGACGCCGTAGAACATCGGGTCGCCGCTGGCCAGCACGCACACCGCCTCGCCGCGCTTCGCCAGCAGCGGCCCAAGGTCGAAGGGGCTGGGCCAGGTCTCCCGCTCGCCCCTGATGCATGGCGGCAACAGCGCCAGCTGGCGCGGCGCGCCGACAATGCGCGTGGCCGCCAGCAGGGCGCGGCGCGCGGCCTTGCCCAAACCGGGATAGCCGTCTTCGCCGATGCCAACCAAGGTCAACCAGGGTTTCATCCAACATCCTCACACAGGCCCGACGGAGCGCCTGTCCGCGCTCCGGGCAAAGCGGGCATAATACAGCCTTCGTCGGTGCCCCTTATAAAACGGGCCTACGAGTCTGTTTACGATCTCGCGAGCTAGAGTCATGCAAGGCAAAAGCAGGCGAGGAAGCGGAGTGTGCTGTAACACATGAGCATTCCGAGTCTGCTTTTAACGCGGCAGGGCCGACGCACAGCGAATCGTAGACAGGCTCGAAGAGGGAACACGGCTATACCGTGGCTGCCCCCGCAACTGTAAACAGCGAGTCCAATGCAATCGGCCACTGGGTAACCGGGAAGGCGCAGCGGATCATGACCTGTCAGCCAGGAGACCTGCCGACGAACGCTGGTCGCGAGTGCCAACATCGGGCGGGGTGTACCGATGCCATGAAATTTCCCTGTGGGCGAATTTCGCTGGTTCGGTCGCCGCGTCGTTATCCACAGGTGATCCCTTGCTCGCGCCCGTTCGCCCTTCTGCATGCCCCGGCCTGCTGCGTATCGTCCCTGCGCTGGATGGTGGCATCTGCCGCATCAAGCTGCCCGGCGGCGTGCTGCGCAGTGCCCAGGCGCGGGCGATTGCCGAGGCGGCGTTGCAGCATGCCAGTGGCGTGCTGGAGCTGACCAACCGCAGCAACCTGCAGATTCGTGGCGTCTTGCCCGGCCAGGAGAGCACGCTGATCGACGCTCTGCTCGGCGCTGGCCTCGGCCCGCGCGTGGCCGCCGCCGACGATGTACGCAACCTGCTGCTCAGCCCTGCCGCCGGCCTCGATCCGCACATGCGGATGGACGTACGCCCGCTGGCCAGCCAGTTGCTCGACCTGTTGCAGGACACCCCGGCGCTGCATGCGCTGTCGCCCAAGTTCGCCCTGCAACTGGACGGCGGCGAAGCCCTGGCCATGCGTGAACATCCCCATGACCTGTGGCTGGCCGCCGAGGATGAAACCCACCTGCTGCTGGGCCTGGCCGGCTCCCCCAGCGACGCGCCACTGGCGCGATTCGAGGTGACGCAGGCGGTCGAACTGGTGCGCCAGCTCTTGCTGCTGTTCCTCGAACTCGCCACCCCGGAGCAAGCGCGCATGCGTCAGTTGCTGACGCATATCCCGGCGGCCGACCTGCTGCAACGCCTGCAGACTCGACTAGATTTCCCCTTTCAACCGGTACCGGCTCGTTGGCAGCCGAGCGCTGGCGTTGGACGCGCTCCGGCAGGGATTTATCCACAGGCGCAGAGCGGTCTGCGCATGGTGGCGGCCGTTGCTCAGTTGGGTCGCCTGAACGCCGACCAACTTCTCGCCATTGCAGAACTGAGCGAGCTCCACGGCGACAGCGAGTTGCGCCTGACACCCTGGCAGGGTCTGTTGCTGGGCAACGTTCCCGAAGCGAAGGCCGGCGAGTTGCTGTCCGCGCTGGCCGAACTGGGGCTGCTCACCCAGACCGACGAGCCGCTGCTCGGCCTGGTCGCCTGCACCGGCTCGGCGGCCTGCGCCCGCGGTTTGGCCGACAGCAAGCAGCACGCCCTGCAGCTGGCCGAGCGACTGCGCGAAAACGGCGCTCGTCCGCAGGTACACCTCAGCGCCTGCCCGCGCAGTTGCGCCAGCGCGCGCGTGCAGCCTTACACGCTGCTCGCCAGCACACCCGAGCATTACCAGCTCTATCAACGCACGCCCGAGGCGCCCGGTTTCGGCCGCCTGCTGGCACCAGACATGACCATCGACGAGGCCGGCGCCTGGTTCGCCCGCCAACACCCCGCAGGAACCCCCGATGCTTGATTACATCCGCGACGGTCAGGAAATCTACCGCCGCTCCTTCGCCACCATCCGCGCCGAGGCCAACTTGGACGGCATCCCCGCCGACCTGGAAAAACTCGCCGTACGGGTAATCCACGCCTGCGGCATGGTCGACGTGGTGGAGGATCTGCGCTTCTCCCCCGATGCCGGCGCCGCTGGCCGCGCCGCGCTGCTGGCTGGTGCACCGATCCTCTGTGACGCGCGCATGGTTGCCGAGGGCATCACTCGCCCGCGCCTGCCGGCGAACAACAAGGTGATCTGCACCCTGCATGACGCCGGCGTGCCGGAGCTGGCCCGAGAAGTAGGCAACACCCGCTCGGCGGTAGCCCTGGAATATTGGCGCGAACACCTGGAAGGCAGCGTGGTGGTGATCGGCAACGCGCCCACCGCACTGTTCTACCTGCTGGAAATGCTCGACGCTGGCGCACCGAAGCCGGCGCTGATCATCGGCATGCCAGTGGGCTTTATCGGCGCAGCGGAATCCAAGGAGGCCCTGGCCGCAGACAGCCGTGGCGTGCCTTACGTGATCGTCCGTGGCCGACGTGGCGGCAGCGCCATGGCGGTGGCCGCGGTCAACGCCCTGGCCTCGGAGGTGGAATGATGGCTGGCCGTCTGCTCGGCCTCGGCGTCGGCCCTGGCGACCCCGAGCTGCTCACCCTCAAGGCCCTGCGCCTGCTCAAAGGCGCACCGGTGGTGGCCTATTTCGTGGCCAAGGCCAAGCACAACGCCGGCCACGGCGGTAATGCCTTCGGCATCATCGAAGCGCACCTGGACGACACCCAGCAGCGCCTGCCACTGGTCTACCCGGTGACCACCGAAAAGCTCGCCCCGCCGCTGTCCTACGAAGATGTGATCGCCGACTTCTACGACACCTGCGCTGAGCAGATCGCCCGGCTGCTGGACGCCGGCCAGGACGTGGCGGTGATCTGCGAGGGCGACCCGTTTTTCTACGGCTCCTACATGTACCTGCACGACCGCCTGGCCGATCGCTACGAGGTAGAAGTGGTGCCCGGCGTGTGCTCGATGCTCGGCTGCGCCTCGGTGCTCGGCACGCCGCTGGTGTACCGCAACCAGAGCTTGAGCGTGCTCTCCGGCGTGCTGCCGGAAGACGAGCTGGAACAACGCCTGCGCGACGCCGAAGCGGCCGTGGTGATGAAGCTCGGCCGCAACTTCGACAAGGTGCGCCGCGTGCTGCGCAAGCTCGGCCTGGACGACCGCGCCCACTACGTCGAACGCGCCACCATGGCCAGCCAGAAGATCGTCGCGCTGGACGAGGTGGAGCCGATGGAGTCGCCGTACTTTTCCATGATTCTGGTGCCCGGACAGAAGTGGCAGCGGTAATCCCGTAGGGCGGGTGCAACCCGCCAACAGCGAGCTGGCGGGTTGCACCCGCCCTACCGTCTCAAGACCGTAGCCCGGATGCAATCCGGGAAACCCATTCCCCGGATTGCATCCGGGCTTGTATGT
>NZ_DJSX01000071.1:0-3751 GCF_002439135.1 Pseudomonas sp. UBA6323
AATTTTCCATCAGCGCCAACAGCATGGCCACTATTGATCCTGGGTTATCTTGTATTGGTTGAAGCACAGTGAGGACAGAAGCTAAATCGGCAGCTAACTGATTAATCTGATCGCCGCTCAGATCAGTAGCTATGAAGCCAAAATGCTTGGCTGGCTATGGCCAAAAGCCGCATCTAGCAGACGACTGCTGTCGGTCGATTCTGTTGAAAAAGTAGCTTCAGCGGCAGCCTGCGGATCAAGTGTGCCTGCTGTCGAAGTGGCTGCAAGCCACTTCAAGTTGCCTTTCGGCGTTTCACTGAGCGTCCTTGCTCAGGTGTAAGGGTTAATTTGAGGGTTTCTGCTCGTAGCAGGCGTACCTATCCCATCAGCGGTGGCCCTTGAGGCAAAAGCTTGGCCATGCGGCGCAGGTTCTGCACCGTGGCCGCCAAAGTGAATTCGTCAGTGGCACCCGTTAGGCCACGCAGTCGTAAACGGTCGAGTTTCATGATCCGTTTGAGGTGGGCGAAAAGCATCTCCACCTTCTTTCGTTCGCAGCGAGAGACGAGATACTCCGGTGTCTTGGCGATGCGTCGAGCCACGTCGCGGGCAGCCTCATGGATGCTGCGGACGATCTTCCGATTCGGCGTGTTGGGGCAGCATTTCGCTTTCAACGAGCAGGTAGCGCAGTCGGTTTGGCTGGAGCGGTAGATGATGGTGTTGGCCTTGGTCACCCGCGACCTTTGCTGGGTGAAGGCGCGCCATTCACTGCGCAGCGGTTTGTCGGCTGGGCAGCGATATTCATTGGCGTCCTGATTCCAGTGAAAGTCGTTACTGGAGAGGCTGTCGTCCTTGCGCTCGGTCTTGTCCCACACCGGCACATGCGGCTCGATGTCCTTTTCTTCGACCATCCAGGCCAGCATCGGGGCGGTGCCATAAGCGGTATCGCCGATAAGGCGTTCCGGGGTGAGATCGAACTGCGTGGCGCATCGCTCACCAGGCACTCTTCAAGACTCCCCAGCGAGAAAATCTGGTCGGCCGACGGGTAGTGCCTGAGAAGGCTTTGATGTGGACACGGGATCACTTCACATGTCCACATCAAAGCCATGTCCATATGGACTTCGCAAGAAGATGCCAGATACCACGTATAGCAAGCCCTAGAGGACTTGTCCGCACTCCCTACATTTCGATTACTAGGCTGGTGCAGTTGCACTGCAAAGGCCCGACAGGGAAGGTTTCGCGGATCAGGGCGGGGCGTTCGGCGGTACTCATCAGGAAACCTCGTTGCGGTAGTCGCCGGGCAGTTTACCGGTCCATTTGCGGAATGCACGGCGGAAATTGGACGGGTCGCTGAAGCCCAGTAAATGAGCGATTTCATAAAGCGGCAAGTGCGTGGTGGTCAGGTACTGCAGAGCCAGACGCTTGCGCACCTCGTCGAGCACCTGCTGATAGCTGGTGCCCATCTGCGCCAGATGCCGGCGCAGGCTACGGCCGCTGGTGTGCAGGGCGCTCGCGGCGCTTTCCAGGTCGGGAAAATCACCCGGGCGCGTCAACAACAGGCGGCGCAGTCGCGTGAGCAAGCCGTCCTGCACATCGAGGCTGGCCAGCAGCGCCTCGCACTGTTGCTCGCACATTAGTACCGTGGCCGGGTTGGCCAGCGCCATGGGGCGTTGCAGATAGTGCCGAGGCACGCGCAGCCAGTGGTAAGGCTGTTCGAACTGTGCCGCCACCCCGAACACCTCGGCATAGCGCTGGGCGTATTCGGGCGCCGAATGCGCAAAACCGACGGCCAGGCCCTGCAGTTCTTCACCCAGGAGAAAACGCGCGATGGTGTGGATACTGCTCAGCAGGCCCTCGGCGGTAAAACGCGACTGCGGCCCCGCAGGAAAGGTCTCCACGGCGCGCAACTGCATGTCCTCTCCCTGCTCCACCAGCTCCAGTTCGAATGACAGACCGAGCACCCGGTAGTACTTGAGGGCGAACTGCAGCGCTTTGCCCAGATTGGCGCTAGACAGCACCGCGTAACCGAGAATGCCGTGGGTGGAAACGTTCAGGCGCTGGCCCAGCAACAGCCCCAGCGCCGGCTCACCGCAACGCTCCAGCGCGGCTTGGGTCAGCAGATGAAAGTCGAGAAAGGACAACCGCGCATTGGGGCTACCGAGCACTTGCGGGCGTACCCGCGCAGCGGCAAACAGCTCGGCACGGGCCAGGCCAAGCTCCTCGGCGAGCGCCAGCAGCGCCTCGGCGTAGGCCACTGGAACCAGTTCGGCAGTGAAGAGGGTTTGCTTCATGGGCTTGTTGTTCTGGCGGCTGGCCGCAAATGACCCGTTATTCGAAGACCTTAACCTTGCCCACGACGCTCCGACAACCCCGCTCATCGAGCAGCGAATGCCATCACGACTCTTTTGCCTGGCCTGCAAAAGCTCTCTGAAGGTTCCAGTAATCGGGGTTCCGGTTTCAGGCGCAGCGGGCGGATCAGCTGCCTACCAAACCCCCAAACTTTTCTCCGACAGCAAGTGGCCAGATATGACCGTAACCTTGGCTGTTACGAACCTGTGCGCCGACGCTCGCCGCGCTCATAGTGACAAGCAGTCAAACAGCGCAATGGAGCCCTCATGGCCAGCACCACTCCGGAAGGATTGCAGATTCGCCCCAGGCATATGGATTTCGATCTGCCCAACCCGCTGCCGCGCCATTGGAACGGCGGCGACGCCTTCAAGACCCATCTGTTCGATGCCATGTCGGTGTTGTTTCCCGATGGCGAGCGTTTCTTCATCGACTCGGTGCGTCAGTTCCGCGACCGTATCGAAGACCCGGTACTCAAGGAACAGATTCGCGGCTTCATCGGTCAGGAAGGCCACCACAGCCGTGAACATCTGGAATACAGCCAGCGCCTGCGCGATCTGGGCTACGACGTCGAGCGCTTCGAAAAGCGCGCCCGTGCGCGTATCCGCTACACCCAGAAGAAGTTCTCGCCGCAGCGCCAGTTGGCCGCGACCGCAGCACTGGAGCACATCACCGCGATCATGGCCGATGGTTTGCTGAGAAATGACGCCTACATGGCTGACGCCCACCCAACCCTAAAGCGCCTGTGGCGCTGGCATGCGCTGGAAGAAACCGAGCACAAGGCGGTGGCCTTCGACGTCTACAACCAGGTATGCGGCAGCCGCAAGCTGCTGCGCCGGGCGATGATCATGGGCACCTTCTTCTTCGTACTCGATACCACGCGCGGCCTGGCGCACATGCTCAAGGTCGACGGCCTGCTGTGGAACTGGCGCGTGTGGCGCGACGGCATCCGTTGGATGTGGGGCAAGGAAGGCGTGTTCCGCCCGCTGATCAGCACCTACCTGGACTTCTTCAAGGCCGGCTTCCACCCCTGGGAGCACAGCAACCTGGACCTGCTGCACGCCACGCGCGTGGAGTTCGACGGCGCAGCCAGCTCGGCTTAACCGCAGCCTCTTGTCAGGCTGCGCGAAATCAATACATCTTGCTGATGCTCATGCATACCACTTCTCGAGGCACGCCTTGTCGACCGCGGCTGACGAGAGGGCTGGACGTCCTGTCTGGCATAGCGGCGCCAATCTCAGTGCAACAAACCCAACCCCTTGGCCCGGGCGACGGCCTGGGTGCGCCGTTCGACGCCGAGCTTGCTGTTGATGTGCCGGGCATGGGTCGTGACCGTGTGCAGGGAGATGGACAGCCGCTCGCTGATCTCATGGTTCGAACAGCCACGCGCAATCAGCTGCAGTACGGCCAGTTCGCGGCCGCTGAGCTT
>NZ_DJSX01000002.1:0-76756 GCF_002439135.1 Pseudomonas sp. UBA6323
CATCTCGGCGATGAGCTTCGGCTCACTCAGTGCCAACGCCATTCGCGCCCTCAACGAAGGGGCGAAACTCGGCGAGTTCTACCATGACACCGGCGAAGGCAGCATCAGCCCCTACCATCGCGAGCACGGCGGCGATCTGGTCTGGGAGCTGGGCAGCGGCTACTTCGGCTGCCGCGCCTCGGACGGCCGCTTCGATCCCGAACGTTTCGCCGTGCAGGCGGCCAGCCCGCAGGTGAAGATGATCGAGATCAAGCTGAGCCAGGGCGCCAAGCCGGGCCACGGCGGCATCCTGCCCAAGCACAAGGTCACCGAGGAAATCGCCAACACCCGAGGCGTGCCCATGGGTGAGGACTGCATCTCGCCGTCACGCCACAGCGCCTTCTCCACGCCGACCGAGCTGCTGCAGTTCATCGCCCAGCTACGTGAGCTCTCCGGCGGCAAGCCGGTGGGGTTCAAGTTCTGCCTGGGACACCCCTGGGAGTTCATGGGTATCGTCAAGGCCATGCTGGAGACCGGCATCCTGCCCGACTTCATCGTCGTCGACGGCAAGGAAGGCGGCACCGGTGCGGCGCCGCTGGAGTTCACCGATCACTTGGGCGTGCCGCTGCGCGAGGGCCTGATGTTTGTCCACAACACCCTGGTCGGCAGCGGCCTGCGCGACAAGATCAAGCTCGGCGCCAGCGGCAAGATCGTCAGTGCCTTCGATATCGCCCGCGTGCTGGCCATCGGCGCCGACTGGGCCAACTCGGCGCGCGGTTTCATGTTCGCCATCGGCTGCATCCAGTCGCAGTCGTGCCATACCAACAAGTGCCCCACTGGCGTCGCCACGCAGGACCCGCTGCGCCAGCGCGCCCTGGTAGTCGAGGACAAGGCCCAGCGCGTCTACAACTTCCACCGCAACACGCTCAGAGCGCTGGCCGAGATGCTCGCCGCCGCCGGCCTCGACCACCCGTCGCAGATCGATGCCAAGCACCTGGTGCAGCGCCTGTCGGCCACCGAGATCAAGTTGTTCTCGCAGCAGCACGTATTCCTTGCACCGGGCGAGCTGCTCAACGGTGAGGTCAGCGGCGAGTTCTACCAGCGCATGTGGCGCATGGCCCGCGCCGACAGTTTCGAGCCGGCGCCAGCCTGAACGCTGGTCGTCTAGGCTGAACAGCAAACGCCTTCAACTCGGTAATTACATGCGTCTCTCGCTCTGCCTTCTGTTAGTTCTGCTCAGTCTGACAAGCGCAGCACAGGAGCAACGCCCTTTGCACTTCTCGGTGAACGAGAGCTGGGCCATGCCGATGGTCAGCATCGTCGACGGCCAGGCCCGCGGCGGGATTCTCTACGACTTGCAGCTGCGTCTGGCGCAGAAGGTCGGCCGCCGCGCCGAGATGCTGGTGTTGCCGCGCCTGCGCGTACAGCGCCTGCTGACCAGCGGCGAACTCGACGTGCGCTGTTACGTCAATCCAGACTGGCTGAGCGAACCCCATCACCAGTACATCTGGAGCCTGCCTTTCATGGTGCAACGCGACCTGATCGTCGGGCGCAGCGCCGAAGCCGACTTCACTCTGGCGCGTTTGCACGGCAAGCGCCTGGGTACCGTATTAGGGTTCAGCTACCCCAGCCTGGAGCCACAACTGGCCAGCGGCGAAATCCAGCGTGAGGATGCCCGCACCCAGCAGCTGACCCTGGAAAAGCTCGGGGCCGGCCGTTATCACTATGCGATCAGCAGCCAGCTCAGCCTGGACTGGTTCAATCGCAACCAACCGCGCGAGAAGCAGCTGCATGCACTCGCCGAGGTCAGCGCCGACCCAATCTCCTGCCTCGTCCGCGACGGACCGGACATACCGACCCAAGCGTTGCTGCGTGCCTTGGTGCAGATGAAGGAGGACGGCGAGTTCGACGCCATTCTCGCCCGCTATCGTTGAACCCACTGCGCGCGACTAGCTGCTCAAGCGCAGCAGCACTTGCTCGACGCGCTGCGCCAGCGAGCCGGTCAGGCGGGTGAAGGCCAGGCCGCGCCGCAGCAGCTCCTGCTCGTACCACTGGTTCTGCCGGCGGCGAAAGGTCTCGTCCTGGCGAGTGCCGTCCTGCACGAAGGGGAAGTCATCGGCGCACAGGAACAGGTGGTGATAACGCCGCTCGGCCAACTGCTCCAGCTCGGCCTCGGCCCGGCCGAACAGCTCGCGACAGTAGAACAGCGTGGTCAGCGGCGTGGTGTCGCAAACCAGGTAACGCCGGCACTGCCCGGCCAACGCCTGCTCACGTGCGACCTGAGTGCAGCCGATGCGCAGCAGATCGTCATAGGCGAGCACACCGCCCTGCTCCTCCCAGAGCTCGCGGCCGTATTCCGCGGCATGTCGCGTATCCAGTGCCTCGCCCAGCGCCAGGGCGAGGCTGCTCTTGCCAGTGGACTCACCGCCGAGCAAGGCGATGCGCTCGACGAAATCGCCGTAGACCTGCGGCGCCAGGTAGTGACGCAGGCCATGGATATCGGCGCGCAGGCGTGTAGCCGAGATCGGCACCTGCTGGCGCGCCCGGTCCACTTCGACGTGCACCACCGGGCGCTGGACGCGCGCCGCCAGGTGCGCAGCGAAACCGTCGCCATAGGCCTCGCTGGTGAACACCGCATCCACCGGCTGGCCCAGCACGGCGAGGCAGAACGCGGCAACAAATTCGCGCTGCGCGGCATCCGCCTCGGACTCGTGCGGCAGGTCCGGCAGTCTCAGCCCCGCCTGCCGTTGGGCAGCCACCCATTCGGGCGTCACCACCCAGCTGCGCAGCTCGGGACAGCGTATCCGCAGCCAGTTCGCCCGTCGTTCAGGCTCACAACCTGCCAGTTCGGGGCGCGCCCAACTGAGCAGCACCACTTGCTCGCACTGGGCCTGGGCCTGCTGGATCAGCCATTCATGACCCAGATGCAACGGCGCGAACTTGCCCACCACCAGGCCGACTGCGAATCGCTTGCCCATATCAGACCATCTCAGCCTTCAGTTCGCGGCGCCAGCGGTACAGGCCATACCAGGCATTGCACCAGAACAGCAGGTAGATGAAGGCGGTCAGGTACAGCTCACGCGAGGCGAACAACGGCACCGCGAGGGTGTTGACCAGCAGCCAGCCGTACCAGGTTTCCAGCTTGCGGCGCATCAGCAGTAGCTGCGCCAGTACGCTGAAGGTCAGCACCAGCGAGTCGATGAAGGGCGCGTAGGCGTCGGTGAAATAATGCAGCAAGGCCCCATAGGCCAGCGCCACCAATACCGCAACGCCGAGCGCCAGGGACAATCCTGGCAAGGCCGTACGGCTGATCGGCATGGCGTCGCCACCGCGCCCACGCATCCAGCTCCACCAGCCGATCAGACTGGTCAGGATAAAGAAGCCCTGCAAGGTCACGTCGGCATACAGCTGCACGCTGAAGAACAGCCAGCCGAACAGCACGCAACCGACCAGCCCGACCGCCCAGGTATGCACCGAGTTACGCGCCGCCAGCAGCACCGAAACCAGATAGAAAAGGTTGGCGAAGATCTCCAGCGACGACGGCATGCACGCATCCTTATGGACATGGAATCAGCCGCGCAGCCTATCACGTGACGCATGCCACAGCCGTGCATGGCTCACCTGACAAGCAGGCCGATCCGTGCTCTCATGGGCGCCCTTCGCACTCCAAAGGACTGGACCGCACCATGCCCCTGCTCGCCCTCCTCGTCATCGCCTGTCAAGTCACCTGCGGCCTGCATGTGGTTCGCAGCGGCCAGGATCGCTACTGGCTGTACCTGATCATTGCTCTGCCGGGCCTTGGTTGCCTGATCTACTTTCTCGGCATCATGCTGCCTGAGCTGCTCGGCAGCCGCCGCGGGCGCCGCACGCTCAACCGCCTGCACGACAGCATCGACCCGCAGCGCCATCTACGCACCCTGCGCGATGAGCTGGAAATCCGCGACACGCGCGATACCCGCGTCAACCTGGCCGACGAGCTGCTGCGCATGGGGCAGGCCGAAGAGGCGGCCCAGCACTATCAGGCGGCTCTGCGGGGTATCCACAGCGATGCCCCGGACATCCTCCTCGGCCTGGCCAGGGCGCGTTTCGCCCTAAGCGATTTCGCCGGTTGCCAGGCAAGTCTCGACCAACTGATCGCCCACAACCCCGATTTCCGCTCTACCGAGGGCCACCTGCTGTATGCCCGTGCGCTGGAAGGCCAGGGCAACGACCTCAAGGCCGAAGAGGAGTACCGCGCGCTTGGCAGCTACAGCGCCGGCCCGGAAGCCAACTATCGCTATGCCCTGCTGCTGCGCCGACTGGGCCGCCAGCGCGAAGCCATCGAACTGTTGCAGCAGATCCATACCCACGCCCGCCGCTCCGCTCGGCATTACCGGGTTCTGCACAAGGAGTGGCTGGATCTGAGCCAGAAGGCGCTGCTCAATCTGCAGCGCAACTGAACAGTGTGGGGTTATTCCCACGCCTCCCGCTCACCGGTCCAGGCATGCAGCTCGCGCTTCTGCGCGCCGGACCATAGCCAGCCGCTGCGCGCACCGACCAGCGTGCTGACCGCATGCTGGCGGCCGAAGCGGTTATGCCGGGCGAGCATCAGGGCGATATCGCGCAGCACGGCAAGGGTGTTGCTGTTGGACTGGAACAGCGGCGTCAACAGCCGGCTGGCCTGGCGGTAGTAACGCAGATGGTCACGCCGAGCTTCGCCATAGCGGGCGAAGATGGCGCTCCAGTCGAGCGCATGCTGTTGTTCGTCACCCGCATTGCCGAGCGCATCGGCCAGCGCGGCAGCATCCACCAGCGCCATGTTGGCGCCCTGGCCCAATTGCGGACTCATGGCGTGGGCACAATCGCCGATGGCCAGGACGCGACCATCGCTCCAGCGCTGCATGCGCACGTCGGCATAGGCCGCCAGGGTCAGCTGCGCAGGATCATCGATCTGCTGCAGATAGGCCTCTGAAGCTTCGCCAGCCAGGTTGCGTACACGGGTTTTCCAGGCATCCAGGCCACTCGTTCGCCAACTCTCGTGCTCACTGAGCGGCAGGCTCCAGAACAGGCTGGTCAGCGAGCATTCGCGCGCCTGATGGGTGCAGCCGGTGGGCATCAGCCCGAACATTTCCCGGCAGCCGCGATACCACTGGCGCAGCTCGCCGCTTTCGGCCGACGCTGCAGTCGGCAACATGCTCCACAGCGCGCCCCAGGGATACGGCCGCGACCACTGGCGCACCTGCATCTGCGCGCGTAGGGTCGAGCGAGTGCCATCGGCCAGGATCAGCGCGGCAAAATCCCCCAGAGGTCGCTCAACACCCTCTTCGTCCTGATGCAACAGGCGGACATGACCGCCTGCCTGTTCGAAACGGCTGACGCTCACCCCGGTCTGCACCTGCACGCCAATGCGCTGCGCCGCATTGAGCAGCGCCGTCATCAATACACCGCGGTGAATGCCAAGGCCAAAGCTGCCGGGCTGCCAGTCGTGATAACGGGTATCGAGGATCACCCGCCCCCGGCAACTGGTGCCGTAGAGTCGGCTGACCGGTGCGCCGAGTGCGGTGCATTCGGCGAGCAGGCCCAGGCGCTGCAGTACCGCCAGGCCGGAAGGCTGCAGCAGGATGCCGGCGCCCACCGGTTGCAGCTGTTCGACCCGCTCCAGCAGCCGCACTGCATAGCCCTGACGGGCGAGGAATATGGCAGTGGCGAGGCCGGCGGTCCCTGCCCCTACTATCGCGATTGGCAATCCATTCACGTTCGTGCTCCCTGATTGGCTGCAGGGAATACTAACCGTCTGGCATCACTGGCGGTATGACCGCCCGCACAGCGCCAGCGTGGTCATCAAGGTTTGTCCGGGCGTATATCGAAGCCGCCCTTGTTCTGGCTGACAATGCGCAGGTGCTGGACTTCCCCGCTTTTCACCGGCACAGCCACTTCGCGCAGCAGGCGGCCCATGCCGCACAGGGTGTCGTCCATGCGATCCGGCGTGATACCGACCACGCGAGTGCCCGGGCGTACCTGGAAGGTTGCGACCTCACCGACGCCGATGCGCGCGGCGACCTTGCGATCCACTTCGATGGCCACGTAGCAGCCGCCGCCCATCATGCCGAAATCGCGGTTGACCACGATCTGCGCGCCATTTTCCTGCGCATCCTGAAAGGCCAGCAGGCGGTCCTCCGGCACCGGCTTGATATCCTCGGGGTTACCTCGAAACGACGAACAGCCAGCCAGCAACACCAGGGGTAGAGCGATGAGGATCGAACGCATGAAGCCCTCCATGGGCAGATGAGTGCGGGCTGAGTATTGGGCTTGGCGCGTCTGTGAGCAAGGTATCGATGGCGGCGATTTTCGCTAGCAGACGCATCGATTTCTGCAATGAAGGGCACAGTGTTTTCATCTCTCTCGAGCCCAGCGCCAACCTTCCCGGCGCCACCTATCGGAGACTATCAAGATGAAATTCGCAGCCCTCAACGCCACCCTCCTCGCCGCCTTCGCTCCTATCGCTTTCGCCAGTGAGAAGGCTTCTGAAATCAGCAACGTGGAAGTACAGCAGTACCAGTACGGCATGCATCTGGATATCGACCAGGTACTGCAGCGCACCGACAACAGCCAGAAGAGCGGCGTGGTGCCGAGTGTACTGGTCTACCGCGACAGCCAGGGTGAGGTGCACGCGGTGCGTTTCGTCGAATGGGGCGGTCTGAGCAGCCAGAACGGCTAAATCACCACCCGCTGATGCCCCGGTCGAGACGCTCGTCCGGGGCGATGCCGTTTCAGCCTTGCAGACGTTTCGCCAGACGCACCTGCAGCGCTTCCAGCTCGGCCGGATCGGCCTTGGTGGCCGCGTGAATACCCAGCCCCTCGCCCTCGAAGCGCGGGATCACGTGCATGTGGATATGGAACACCGTCTGCCCGGCAGGCGCGCCGTTGAACTGCGCCACCTGCACGCCGGCCGGCTGCAATTCGTCGACCACCGCCTGGGTGACCTTCTTCACCACGGCCATGACCTTGGCCAGGCTGGCTTCGTCGATTTCCAGGATATTGCGGGCGGCGGCGCGCTTGGGAATGACCAGGCTGTGGCCCTTGGACTGCGGGAACAGATCGAGGAACGCCAGCACATCGTCGTCCTCGTAGAGTTTGTAGCAAGGCAGGTCGCCACGAATGATCTGGGCGAAGATGTTCTGGGAATCGTAGGTACCGTGCAGGCTCATGCCGATGGGCTCCGTGCCGGGTGGATGAAAACCCGCACCATACCGCCTCGGTCGCGCACAGGGAACCAGGCAGGATCGTCCGAGTCGATGACTACTAGCTGCTGGATCGATTTCCTGCGTACCTGCCACTCGTGTTCTGATCGCCCCTTTCGTAGAGGCTGTTCAGGATCTCGCGAGCTAGAGCGATACAAGGCAAAAACAAGCGAGGAAGCAGAGTGTACTTTTGTACATGAGCATTCCGAGCTTGTTTTTAACGCAGTAGCGCCGACGCGCAGCAGATCGTGAACAGGCTCTTAGGCCCATTCGACATGGAACTCCACATGACCGACCTCAGCCCCTTCCACATCACTCGCAAATGGCCCGCGCAGTATCCCGAGCGCCTGCAGCTCTATTCGCTGCCCACGCCCAACGGCGTCAAGGCCTCGATCATGCTGGAGGAGATCGGCCTGCCCTACGAGCCGCACCTGGTCAGCTTCGACAGCAACGACCAGTTCAGCGCCGAGTTCCTTTCGCTGGCGCCGAACAACAAGATTCCGGCGATCCTCGATCCCGACGGGCCGAATGGCCACCCGCTGCCGCTGTTCGAGTCCGGGGCGATTCTGATTTACCTGGCGGAAAAGACCGGCAAGTTGCTGCCGCAGGACGCCGCAGCCCGCTACGAGACGATTCAATGGCTGATGTGGCAGATGGGCGGTCTCGGCCCGATGTTCGGTCAGCTCGGCTTCTTCCATAAGTTCGCCGGTGCCGAGTACGAGGACAAGCGCCCACGTGATCGCTACGTCGCCGAATCCGCTCGCCTGCTCGGTGTGCTCGACCAACACCTGGAGGGCCGTAGCTGGATTGCCGGCGAGTACAGCATTGCCGATATCGCCGTGTTCCCCTGGGTGCGCTGCCTGGTGGACTTCTACAAGGCCGGCGATCTGGTGCAGTTCGAACGTTTCGGCAACGTGCGCCGCGTGCTCGACGCCTTCCTCGCGCGCCCGACCGTGCAGCGCGGCCTGAACATCCCCGCGCGCAGCTGACGAGTTTGCAGGAGCCGTGCCCGCGGCTCCTGCAAAGTCCGCTCTATGTAACCACCAGTTCCTGCCGCTCGGCGGCCTTGCGGTCCGCCTGGGTCCCCAGATACCAGCCGAGCAACCCCCACAGCGCCGCGCTGGCCGCGCCCACCAGCGCCACCAGCCAGGCGCCTTGTGCGAGCATGTCCAGCAGGCTCTTGAGCCAGCCACTCATCGCATCGCCGGCGCGGTAGACCACGGTGTCGATGAAGTTCTTCGCCTTGTATTTGCTCTCGGCATCCAGCGGCGCGAAGAGCATCTCCCGCCCCGGCCGCACGAAGGCGTATTCACCGATGCGCCGTACGATCATCAGCGCTGCCAGCATGGCGAAGGTCGGCATCAAGGCCAGACCGATGAAGCCGACGCATACCAATAGCGGCACACAGGCCAACAGCACGCGCACACCCAGACGCCGCGCGATGCGCCCGGTGATGAACAACTGGGAAATCAGCGCGCCGGCCTGCACCACGAAATCGATCACCCCGAACACCCGCACCTGCGCGGCGCGATCCGGAAACAGCTCGGCCACCAGGCGGGCCTGTTCGAAGAAGAGAAAGGTGCTGGCCGTCGCGAGCAGGATGACGAAACCGGCGATACCAAACAGGTAGGGCGAAGACAGCACACGCATCAGGCCACTGAACGGGTTGCCCGGCACCGGACGCCGCGGACTTTCCGCCTGCACGGCGCCGGCCCGTCCCGCGCCACCCTCCTCGCGCCAGCGCATCAGCACCTGCTTGAGCGACAGCGCCACGGCCAGCAGCACCGCGGCCAGCAAAATCAGCCCACTCTGCCCCAGCGTGCCCACCAGCAAGGCACTCAGCGCCGGGCCGACCAGGCCGCCGACACTGGCACCGGCGGCGATGAAGGCGAACAGGCGCTTGGCCTGCTCGCTGTCGAACACGTCGGCCATCAGGCTCCAGGCTACCGAGACGACGAAGAGGTTGTAGACCGAAATCCATACATAGAAGCTGCGCGCCAGCCACACGCTTTCATCCGCACTGAAGAACAACAGGGCGAACAACGCCAGGTTCAGGGTGAAGAAACCATACACCCAGTCGATGAAATGGAGCCGCGGCACCCGCGAACTCAGCCAGGCGAACAACGGCACTGCGATCAGCATCACCACGAAGGTGGCGGTGAACAGCCACTGCAGGTTCTCTACGCCGGAGACGATGCCCATGGCTTCGCGGATCGGCCGCAGCATGAAGTAGCCCGAGAACAGGCAGAAGAACAGAGTGAAACCGGCCAGCGCCGGCCATAGCTCGCTGCGCTGCGCGTTGATGGCCACGGCCACGCGCTGCGCCATCGTTGAAGATGACATGGGAAAATCCTCGAAGGGCGCGCCTCAAGGCGCGCCAAGATTCAGCCGTATTTCACGCCCGTCAGGCGCTCGGCCACCAACCACAGGCGCGCCGCATCATCGGCATCCGCCGCGGCAGCCGGCACCTTGGCCAGGCCCAGTGGGCCGCGTTTTTCCTCTTCGCCGGTCGGCCCGTAGTAACGACCACCCTCGGCTTCAGCCGCCGTAGCCGCGAACAGTGACGACAGCGCCCCCTGCGCCGCCGAGTGATAGACCTCGCGATCCTTTGCCCACTGGCGGGCGAACTCGCTTTCCAGTCCAGGCCCACGCTCGACCAGTTCGGTAACGGCCACGCCAGGATGCGCGGCGATGCTGCGCACGCCCCAGTTTTTGGCCAGGCTGCGCCGCTGCAGCTCGAAGGCCATCATCAGGCAGGCCAGCTTCGACTGGGCGTAAGCCGCATAGGGGTCATAGCTGCGCTCGGACTGCAGATCGTCGAAATTGATCCGACCACGATTGACCGCGATGCTCGCCAGTGTCACCACACGCGGATCGGATGACTTGCGCAGCGATGGCAGGAGCAAACCGGTCAGAGCGAAATGGCCGAGAAAGTTGGTCGCCAGCTGCATCTCGAAACCGTCGCGAGACACGCCGCGCTGCGGCGGCGCCATGATCGCGGCGTTGTTGATCAGCACATCCAGCACCTCGCCCTCGGCATTCACGCGCCGGGCCAGGCTGCGTACCGAGGCCAGATCGGCCAGGTCCAATTGTTCGAAACGCACCCGCGCATCCGGCACCTGGGCACGAATACGTTCGATGCTCTCGACGCCACGCTGCGCGTTGCGCGCGGCGATGATTACCTGCGCACCGGCCCCGCTCAGGGCCAAAGCATCCTCGAAGCCCATACCGCTGGTGCCACCGGTGACCAGCATGCGCTTGCTGGTCAAAGGCGGTATGTCCGTCGCCTGCCAGCCCGTTGCAGTGTCGGCCCAGGCGAGCGTCGGCACACCGCCCAACACACCTTGCAAGGCAAGACTGCCGCCCACCATGCCGAACAGTTTCAATGCTTCACGGCGTGTATGGCCCAGCCCCGCTTCGTTTCTCTTGCTCATTGCAGCTTCCTCCTATCCGTTAGCTCGATGCGCCAAATCGGGCAACGGCGCAGGACATAGGGTGAAAGCAAAGAGACTGTTCGATAAGCCGGTCACGAGCGAACACCGTATACGGCCAGGCGTACAGTTACCGGGGGTTTCAAAGGCGCGAACCGTAGCCCGGATGCAATCCGGCTACGGTGAAGATCGCGGCTGAAGCCGCTCCCACGCTTGCCACCCAGCACCGTGTCAGGATTGGCAAAGCGGGCGCTGCGCCGCATTATCGAAGGCTTCGCCATTAGCCGGTCGCCGCCATGCGCCAACCGAATCTGTCCGATATCGCTCTGTTCGCCGCCGTGGTCGAGGCCGGTGGCTTCCGTGCCGCAGCGCAGCGCCGCGGCACGGAAGCCTCGTCACTCAGCGACTGCATACGCCGCCTGGAAAAGGAGCTGGGCGTGCGCCTGCTCAACCGCACCACGCGCGGCCTGACGCCGACGGAAATCGGCGCACGCCTGCTGCAGCGCCTGCGCCCGGCGCTGGACGAGATCAACACCGCACTCAATGATCTGCAGGAAGACCCGGAGCATCCGGTCGGCTCGCTGCGCCTGCATGTGCCTGGCGTAATCGCCCGGCACATCCTGCCGCAACTGCTCGACGGTTTTCTTGCGCGTTACCCCGGCATCGCGCTGGAGGTGAACATGGATAACACCTTCATCGACGTCATCGGCGCCGGTTACGACGCCGGCATTCGCTACGAGGAAAGCCTGGCCAAGGACATGATCGCCATCCCCATCGGGCCGCGCCGGCAGTGTTTCATGGCAGTCGCTGCGCCCAGCTATCTGTAGCGCCACGGCACGCCAAAGCATCCAGGCGAACTGAGCGAGCACCGCCTGCTCGGCTACCGCTTCGCCAGCGGCAAGCTGGGTGTCTGGGAGTTCGAGCAGGATGGACGCACCTTGCGCATCGCCCCGGAGGGCAGGTTGGTCAGCTCATCGCAGGACCTGCTGATCGCCGCGGCCTGCGCCGGCCACGGCATTCTCTACACCTTCGAGGAATACATCGCGGCGCATCTCGCCAGCGGCCAGTTGCAACCCATTCTGCATGACTGGTGGCAGCACTTCGAAGGGCCTTATTTGTACTACCACAGCAGGCGCAACGTGCCGGCGCCGCTGCGCGCCTTCGTCGATTACGTGAAAGCCCTGAACAACGCCGACCATTCGTCTCAAAGCCCGATATAGAGCGGGCGGCAATATCCAGGCACGACACTCGGAGATTATAATTCCGCGCTTGCTTTCCCCCTTCCAGGTCACTCATGAACGATTCTCCATCCGACGCCGCGACGCATCTGTCGCCGGGCGCGATCCTTCTCATTCAGCTCGCCCTGGCCCTCGGCGGCTTTGCCATCGGCACCGGCGAGTTCGCCATCATGGGCCTGATGCCCAACGTCGCCGCCGACCTTGGCGTCAGCGAGCCGCAAGTCGGCCACGTGATCAGCGCCTACGCCCTCGGCGTGGTGGTCGGTGCACCGGTGCTGGCCCTGCTCGGCGCGCGCCTGCCACGGCGCATCCTGCTTCTGCTGCTGATGGGCTGCTTCGCCCTCGGCAACTTCGCCAGCGCACTGGCGCCGAGCTACGAGCCGCTGCTGATCTTCCGCTTCATCGCCGGCCTGCCGCACGGCGCGTACTTCGGCATCGCCATGCTGGTGGCGGCGTCCATGGCGCCGCCGCACAAACGCGCCAAGGCGGTGAGCCGGGTGCTGGCCGGCCTGACCGTGGCGATCCTGATCGGCAACCCACTGGCCACCTGGCTCGGCCAGTTCATGAGCTGGCGCTACGCCTTCGCCCTGGTCGGGGTGATCGCCATCACCACCATCGCCATGGTGGCGATCTTCCTCCCGGCAGACCCCAACGAGCAGCGCAGCAGCCCGTCGGGCGAGCTGCGCGCCTTCAACCGCGCGCCGATCTGGCTGGCCCTGGGCATCGGCTCGATCGGTTTTGCCGGGATGTTCTGCGTGTTCAGCTACATGGCGCCGACCCTGCTGCATGTCACCCAGGTCGGCCCCGGCTGGATTCCCCTGGCCATGGGCGTGTTCGGTGCCGGCTGCATCGTCGGCAACAGCGCCGGCGGCTGGCTGTTCGACCGCCTGCGTCTGCGCGCCGTGGCCTGGATTCTGGCCTGGAGCGCGCTGGTGCTGCTGGTCTTCCCGTTCGCGGCGCACAGCCTGTGGACGATCCTGCCGGCGATCTTCGCTCTCGGCACCATGATCGCCCTCGGCCCGGCGCTGCAGACCCACCTGATGGACGTCGCCACTGGCGCGCAGACCCTCGCTGCCGCTTCCAATCACGCCGCGTTCAATGTCGCCAACGCGCTCGGCCCCTGGCTCGGCGGCCTGGCCATCAGCGCCGGCATGGGCTGGACGGTGACCGGCTACATCGGCGCCGCGACCGCCATCGGCGGCCTGCTGTTGTTCGTCTGGGCGTGGCAGGTGCAGCAGAAAAACGCAGCGATCTGAACAGGTGCGTGAGGTGACTCGGGCAAGGTATCTTCTACCTCCCGAGCCACCGACGAACCTGCCCGATGATTGTTCAGCGTTTACGCTTCGCCCTGATCGCCACCACCCTTTTCACAGCCCTGAGCGTCCAGGCACAGGTGGAAGTCGAGGCCAATGCCGGCATGCTGGCGGCGAAGATTTCCGAAGAGATCGTTCCAGGCGACTACGAGAAACTGCTGGCTGGCCTGCGCGCCAATCCGGGTAAGCACAAACGCAAGGTCGTGCTGCTCGACAGCATCGGCGGCAGCGCTCCGGAAGCCATACGCATGGGGCGCCTGCTGCGCGAAACCGGCTTCGAGGCGCTGGTCCCTTCCGGCGGCATGTGCCAGGGCAGTTGCATCTACTTGCTGGCGGCTGGCAACAAACGCACGGTCAATGGCCACGTTGCCCTGCGCCGCCCGCCCTTCCCTGCTGGCGACTCGGCACTGGCTCAGGCTGCCCATGGCCGCCAGGCGTTCAGCCCGGCCAAGTACTTTCGCGACATGGGTGTCGACATACGCCTGGCAGAAGCTATCTATCAGGTCGCGCCAGGGCGCTTGCGTCTGCTGGGCCCGGATGAACTGGCGCGTTATCGGCTGAAATAGCGATACGGACTTGCTGGGATAGAGCCCCGGCATCACGCGATGCCGGTTTTTTTCAGGTTCTTCGCATTCTCGGGATACGCATGACACCAGACTGGCAATTAAGTGTCAGCTGTCGATGACTGGGCACTATCCATTAGCACGCCGCCTGGCCTGATGGGTTTCGCCCCTTACGGGCGAGTCACTTTCTCTTGCTTGCCCAAGAGAAAGTAACCAAAGAGAAGGGCACCCCGACATACGGCCCCGGCTGCGCCGGGGTTCCCTCGATCCATCACCACTCCAGGGGCACGCCACGAAGGGCCATCCCTGGCCCATCGTGGCTCTCGCGACATCCATGTCGCTCAACCCCTTCCACGGTGATTCCACTCGGCCTCCTGAAGGGGATTTGGGCGTCGCCTGTGAGATCGCGCTTCAAGAGCAAAAGCCAAACGCTACTGACTTGGATCTTCCGGAGATGTCGCAAGCTCGCGACCTGGTCCCCTTCAGGAGGCCGAGTGGAGGTGTTGCGTAGGGGCGTGAGCCGCATGGATGCGGCGAGAGGCTTAAAGGGCCAAGGATGGCCCTTGTAAGCCGGCCCCCGGAGCGGCGCCGGAGCGAGGAAACGCAGCGAAGCGGAGTAACAGCCGCAGGCTGGCCCGCAGGGTGAGCAAAGCGAATCAAGTTTCGCGTAGCGAAACCCGGATGTCGGGGTGCCCTTCTTTGGCACACCTTTCTTGGGCAAGCAAGAAAGGTGTGGCGCCCGTAAGGGGCGCAACCCAAACGCTCAGCGCACGCGGTAACGGATAGTGCTGAGTCAGTAAGCGATACGCACACAAACTTGCCAGTCCGGTATCAACTCACACCTTCCCCAAACTATGCGAAGAACCTTTTTCATCAAAACAGGAAGGTCAGCGCCAGGTTGAACAGCATGGCGGCGACGAAGCCGATGGGCGCAGCGCGCAGCAGCAGTTGCGAGAACAGCGTCGAGCGCGCCTTGTCATCGGTGCACGAGCCCAGCAGCAGGCTGCCGCCCGAAGAGAACGGCGAGATCGAGGTGGCCTGCGCACCGACCACGATGGCGACGAAGATGATCATCGGATCGATCGACATCGAAGCCGCCAGTGGCAGCACCATCGGGAACAGCGCCGGCGTCACCACGCCCAGGGTGCTGGCGAAGATCGACATCAGAGCCGCCACCACACCGAATGCCACTGGAACCATCAGCGGCGGAATGTTGCCGCCGATCCAGGACGCCAGCGCATCGATGGTGCCGGCCTTGATCGCGATCGAGATCAGCATGCCGACGCCGCAGATCATGATCAGCGTGGCCCAGGGCACGGAGGCAATGGCCTTGCGCTCGTCACCGAGCTTGAGCAGCAGTGCGATCACCGAGAACACGCTGGCGATCAGGCCGATATCCACCTTGCTGTTGACGAACCTGACCGTGGCGTTGTCCGGGAAGGCCAGCAGCGCCAGTGGCGCGGTGAGCACCAGTACCATCATCAGCAGCGTCAGCAGCAGGGTCAGTTTCTGCTCGCGATTGAAGGCTTCCGGCATGTCGGCGGTGAGTACCGCATTCTTCAGGTTGCGGCCATGGCCACCGAGGAAGACGAAGGCGGAAATCACCAGAACCGGAATGATCGCCGTGCTGGCGAAGATCGCCAGGGCATTGACGAAGGCTTCGCTCTCGGGCATGCCGGCGCCGGTCATCAGGCCGCGGAAGATGATGCCGCTCTGGCTGGAGACGAAGTTGGCCCCGGCCAGCGCGCCGTAGTTCACCGCCATGCCGCCGAGAATCAGGCTCATGCCGGTACGCTGGCACAGCAGCAGGGTCAGCGGCGCCATGAAGGCCAGTACGGTGTAGTAACCGGCGCCCATGGCAGCGATCACCCCCGAAGTCAGCAAAATGGCATAGGGCAGCAGGTGCGGCACGCCACGGCAGCGATACAGCAGATGCCCGGCGAGCTTTTCCAGGGTGCCGTTGACGGTGGCGAAGCTGTAGAACAGGCAGACCGAGAAGATCACGAAGAAGATCTTCAGCGGCCACATGTTGATGATCTCACCCGGGCTCATGCCCATGCCGAAACAGCCGAGCAGGTAGGCGAAGGCGATGGCGAACAGGCCGATGTTGATCTTGGTGGTGTAACCCAGCGCGACGGCAAGAACGATCGCGACGACGACGAGCAAGCTCATCATGATGATTTGACTCCTTTTGTTGTTCTGATGTGAGCGGCGCTCATGCCGAGGCGAAACCGAACAGGGTTGCGGGGTTGTCCACCAGAACGCGACGGCGCTCCTCGGGGTTGGGCAGCAGGGCCTCGAGCAGCGCGAACTGCTGATCGTAGCGGGTCTGCGACTCGAACTGGGTGTTGGGCCAGTCGCTGCCCCAGAGGAAGCGACCGACGCCGCCATAAGCTTCGCGCAGGCGCGCTTCGATGGCCTGTGCTCGCGCCAGATCGGACTGGCTGCGGTAGGCTGCCGACAGCTTGATCCACACCGGCGCCTGGCCCAGCAGATGGAAGAAGGCGTCGTGCTGCGGATCGTCCAGTTGCACGCTCGGTGCCGGCAGGCCGAAATGATCGATCACCACCGTCACTCCTGACTCGAGGATTGCCGGCACGACCAGCGCCAGATCATCGAAGCCGCGCTGGATTTCCACCTGCCAGCCGCGCTGGGCCAGGCGCCGGAACAGATCATTCCAGGCCGGGCCGGCGTAATCCTCCAGCGCCTTGCCGATCAGATTCAGGCGCACGCCCACCACACCGGCAGCGGCCAGCTCGTCCAGCTCGGCATCGCTGACCTGTGCATCGACCACCGCCACACCGCGCAGGCGCTCGGGAAAACGCTGCAACGCCGCGACCATGTAGAGATTGTCGGTGCCGAGAAAGCTCGGCTGGATCAGCACACCATGAGACAGGCCGCAGGCGTCCAGATGAGCCAGGTACTGCTCCACGGTAGCGTCATAGCTGGGACTGTAGCGGCGGCCAGGGACCATGGGCAGGTCCTGGCGAAAGATGTGCGCGTGGGTGTCGATGCCGGTGATCCCGGCATAAGGCATGGACGTCACGAAGCGATACCTCTGTCGTTTTTGTAAGAGCAGCCTTTGCGCCGCCATTTTATACAGACATTCAGTCATATATATGAATAGATGACTGTATAGACAGAGATCGAGTGCTGTCAACGCGCTACCCGGTGGTAAAGTGACGGCCGGTCTAATTGTGGAATTGAGGTTTATGGCCACCACCGTGCTGGGACAGGACGAACGCCTGCCGCTGTATCAGCGGCTACGAGACGAAATGCTGGGCAAGATTGCCGCTGGCCAATGGCTGCCCGGCGAGGCCATCCCTACCGAAGCGGAGTTGACCCGCCAGTACGGCGTGGCCGTGGGAACGGTGCGCAAGGCCGTGGAAACCCTGGTTGCCGAAGGCCTGCTGTTACGTGCCCAGGGTCGCGGCACCTTCGTGCGACGGCCGAACTTCGATGGGTCGCTGTTTCGCTTCTTCCGCCAGGTCAGCGCCAGCGGCCAGTCGCAGGTGCCGCAGAGCCGCATTCTCGAATGCCGCCTCGAGCCTGCGGACGCGGCAGCACGCCAGGCATTGCAACTGGCTGAAGGCGAGCGCTGCGTCTTCCTCCAGCGCCTGCGCCTGATCGACGACCGTCCGCTGTTCCACGAGCGCATCTGGCTACCCGCCTCGCGCTTCGGCGCCTTACTGGATGTCGCACCCGGCGATTTTCCACAATTGCTCTACCCCTTCTACGAGCAGCACTGCGGCCAGCGCATCGCTTCGGCGAAGGAAACCCTTACGGTTTCTGCCGCCGATGCCGAGCTCGCCGCCATTCTGGGCGTCGCCGAGGCCAGCCCGAGCGTGGTGATCGAACGAACCGCGCTGGGCTATGACCGCACCCCGCTGGAATATCGCCTGTCACGCGCGGCGGCGGAAAACTTCCGCTATCAGGTGGAAATCAGCTAGCGGCTTTTCACCCGCCAGATGCAGCACGCCCGGGCAAGCCCGGGCGCGAGAGACTTTGTGGCTCGCTCGCCTCTACCAGGAGAAGCGAGCCCTACCAAGTGCTAGAACATGCCCAACGCCCAGGCGGAGCCGAACAGCACCAGCGAGAAGCCCCACATCCACCACAGCGAGTAGCGGATGTGCCGGCCCAGATCCAGCCCGGCCAGGCCCAGAGCCAGCCACAACGCCGGCGAGAACGGACTGATGAAGGTGCCGATGATATTGCCGATGATCAGCGCATAGACCACGCTGGCCGGCTCCACGCCATGTCCCGCAACCACTTCCAGGGTCACCGGGAGCAGGCCGAAGTAATAGGCGTCGGTGCTAAGCAGCAGTTCCATCGGCAGGCCGAACAGGCCGAGCACGATATGCATCTGGCCCACCAGGGACGCTGGCAGCACGCCGGCCAGATCCTGGGCGATGGAGGTGAGCATGCCGGTGCCGGTGAAGATGCCGAGCATCGAACCCGCCGCCAGAATAATCATGCCCATGCTCAGCGCGGCCGGCGCATGCGCGGCGATACGCTGCATCTGCGCCTTGCCGCCACGGTAGTTGAGCAGCAGCGCCAGCGACAGCCCGATCATGAATACATAGCCGGCCGGCAGGATACCGGTGAACAGCGCCACCAGTACCAGCAGGAACAGAGCCGCGTTTGCCCACAGCAGCTGCGGGCGCTCCAGTTCACGTTCCTCGTCGCTGGGCGTCATGTGCAGGTCGCCACTGGTGTCCACCAGCACGCCCTCGTCACTGCTGTTGCCTGCGGCGATGCGGCGTTGTTCACGAACGCCCAACAAGGCAGCCAGGGCGATCAACAGCACCACGCCGATACCCTGAATGACGATCAGCGGACGCCACAAATCGGTGACATCGATACCCGTAACCGCCGCAGCGCGCCCCAACGGCCCGGCCCAGGGCACCATGTTGAAGATACCGGCGCCCAGCGCCAGCAACAGCAGCATCAGATAGGGGCTCATGCGCAGCTGCTTGTATAGCGGCAACAGCGCGGGAACGGTAAGCAGGAAGGTGGTGGCGCCAGCGCCATCGAGGTGCGCCAGCATGCCGATGATGGCCGTGGCCACGGTGACGGCGATGACGTTGCCGCGGGTCAGTCGCACCATGCCGCCGATCAATGGGCGGAACAGCCCGGTGTCCTGCAGCACGCCGAAAAAGGTGATGGCAAACACGAACATGGTGGCGATCGCCGTCACGCGGCCGATGCCATCGGTGAAGAAACCGGAAATTGCCTCCGGGCCGAAACCCGCGGCCAAGGCGCCGAGCAGCGGCACCACGATCAACGGCAGAACAGGCGACATGCGCCCGATGAGCAACAGCACAACCAGGCTGCAAATGGTCAACAGGCCAATCAGGGTCAACAAACCGCTTTCTCCTCTTTTTCTTGTAAGCACGCGAAAGGCGCGTGGGGAGGCTAAGAGGCGAACCTTTCAATAACCTTTAAGCGTTGACCGTGAGGTTGAGCAAATGTCAGGGGATATGTCGCGCAGTCGGGGCGGCAGCCATGCCGCCCCTGAACCGCTCACTGCAGGGTATAACCCTTGTCCACCACCCAATCCTGACCATAGACGCCGCGTGCTCCGTTGCCCAGCTGGAACAGCACCACTTCGGCGATCGCCTGCGGTTCGAGGAACTCACCATTGACCAGGCGCTTGTTCACTTCACTGGCGACACCCGCCAGGGCATCCTCGGCCAAGCCCAGACTGTTCCAGATCGGCGTCGCCGTCGGTCCCGGCGAAACCAGATTGAGCCGCAGCCCTTCGCCGGCATGTTCCAGTGCCAGGCTGCGCACCAGCGCCGACAACGCTGCCTTGCTGGCGATGTATCCACCGAGCCCGGCGAAACCAAGCTGGCGCAGGAACGTACTGATGAACACCACGGACGCCGGCCGCGCCAGATGCGGCTTGATCACCTCGAAGGTATTCACCGCGCCAGCGCCGTTGACCCGCCACTGCTGCTCGAATGCCTGCATGTCGCCGCCCGGCGCGAGCCGCGCGATACCGGCATTGGGCACCAGATAATCCACGGCACCGAGTCGCCCGGCCCGCTCGGCCAGTGCGTGCAGGGAGTCGATATCGGTGACATCGCCGGCGCACCAGTGCAGCTGCTCGGGGTAGGACGCCTGCAACGCGGCCAGTGCACCGAGGCGCCGCGAGAAGGCAAGCACTCGCGCACCGCGCTGCAGCAACAGATCGCACACAGCCAGCCCAATACCCGAGCTGGCCCCGGTCACGACCGCCAGACGGCCCTGAAAATTCGTATTCATGAAAAGTCCTCGAAGCGAAAAAAGTGAATGCGGTGGCTGAGTAACCTCCCAGCCAAATCGATTTACTGAGCCAGCAGACGGATACCGTTCATTTCCACTTGCTGGCCCAACTCGAAGCGCTCATTAGGCGAGCGCACCCACTGTTCGCGACCGTCTTCATGACGCACGACATAGGCCGTACCGCTGTTGCCACTGGCGGACTGAACCTGAGCTCCGGACCAAAGCCCGGCGGCAGCGCCAACCAGCGCACCGACGGGGCCGCCAGCGGCAGCGCCGAGCATCAGGCCGGACAGGCCACCGAAGCCGGCGCCGACGGAGTTTTCCTCACGCTCGGCGACCACTTCGGCCGCCTGCAAGACACTGGTGGCCGCAAGGCCAAGGGAAAAAGCGAGCAAGGCAAGGGGTTTCATCTGATTTTCTCCTGTAATGGGCATTGCACCCGGAGATAGTCAGATTTCGTGCCACATATTTTTATCTTGAAAAACAAATAGATAGAAAAATAAAGGTACTAATGACAGCAGAAAATAAAAGTCAAAATAACAGCAAATAAGTCATTGTGACTCGATAACGAAGTGTTCAGTTGAAGGACTTCACCCACTCCAGCGAGGCAGGATCGAGCCGCGTCTGCTCGATATCCAGCCCACGCTGCTGCATCGCCTCGCGGTGATCGTCGATCTCGCGCACCATCTGGCTCAGCTCACTGGAATTGCCGTCGAGCTGGTGCATCTGGGTGACCCCCAGGTGATAGAAACGCAGCAGTTTCATCGCGCTTTCATCCCCCTGCGCCACACCCGCCTTGACGTGATGCATGACGTTGGTGATGCGCATCAGGCTGCGTTTGAGCCGCCAGCCATAAACGGCCGGTGCCATGAACGGCCGCGACCATAGCTGCTGGCGCACCAGGGCGACGGTGAGCATCAGACCCGCTGCCACACCGAGCAGGTTCCACCTGAAGTTGTCGCCACCGGGCGTGCCGAACACCTGCGTACTCAGCGTGGCGCAGAGCATGGCCAGCGCCACGAAGACGACCGCGATCACCATCGTGCTGCGGCGTGTCTGCTGGCGGTAATAGGCGGGGTCGATGGCTTGGATTTCGAACATGGCGCGACTCTCGAAGCAGGCAGCGTGGGGCGCCACCATGCACTATCGGGGCACTGTGGTCGAGCCCGATCAACAGCCCGATTGCCGCAGATCAAAGCTGCCGCGTGATACTCAACCGCCCTGCTTCAGCCACTCACTGGGGCTCGTTCCCACCTTGCGGCGAAACGCGCGGGCCAGGGCCGAGGGGCTTTCGTAGCCGACCTCATCGGCGATCAGTGCCATGGGCCTGCCTTCACGCAGGCGCTTCTGCGCCAGGCTGACGCGCCAGCCCACCAGATAATCGGCCGGCGTAGCGCCTACCACCTGGTGAAAATACGCAGCGAAACTGGCCCGCGACATGCCGGCCAGCGCAGCCAACTCGGCCACCGACCAGCCATGTTGCGGCTTCTCATGCATCCGATTGAGCGCGCGCGCCAGGCGCGGTTCGGCAAGGCCCGCGATCATCCCCGAGGCCAGTTCGCGATTGTTCATCAGATGGCGCAGCAGCTGGATCACCATCAGCTCGAAAAGGCGGTTGAGCACCAGTTCACGCCCGCAATCCTCCCCCGCCGCCTCGGCGAACAGCCAGTCCAGGCAACCGCTCAGACTCGGCAGCTCGCGCAAGGGTTTGACGATGGCCCCGGGCAGCGACCGCGACAGCGGATTGTCGATGCCACCATCGAAGGCCAGGGTGGCGCAGACCAGTTCGGCGCCGTCGGCCTCGCTGGCGCTCATCTGGTGCAGGCGCGGCCTGGCCACCAGCATCAGGCTCGGCTCGGCCAGATGCAGTTCGCGGCCATCGCCCTCGCGAAAGCTCATGCGTCCGGCGCGCAGCAGGTGGATGTAACCGTGCGGCTCATGCTCGCCATGGCTGCTGGTGCCGCAGAAGCCACCACGGTGGAAGGTGCTGGCGTGCAGATTGAAGTGATGCAGCAGGCTGGACAGGCGATCCATGTTCATTTCGGTCTCTTGGACGATCTGTCGCATAACATCGACGATCTGAATCCGAAAGGCCAGCTCGTTTCAATAATCTGACTCCAGGCTTGAACGACAAGCTCCCCACCAAGACTGGAGAATCACCATGACTCGCATCGCCGCACTGCCCTTCGAGCAAACCGCTGCCAGCGCCCAGGCGCAACTGGAAGGCATCCGCAAGGGACTCGGTTTCATCCCCAATACCTTCGCCACCCTGGCCCACGCCCCGGCCGCGCTGAGCGGCTACCTGGCGCTGTCCCAGGCCCTCGGCAAAGGCACATTGAACGCCAGGGCGCGCGAAGTGGTGGCGCTGGCCAGCTCGCAGGTCAACGGCTGCGACTACTGCCTGGCCGCGCACACCCTGTTCGCCGGCAAGGCCGGTTTGAGCGAGGCAGACATTCGCAGCGCCCGCAATGGCGAGTTCGATGCCGTGGCGCGCCTGACCCGGCAGGTCATCGACAGCCGTGGCCGCATCAGCGATGCGCAGCTGCAAGCCGCACGCGAGGCCGGGTTGAGTGACGCCGCTATCGTCGAGGTGGTAGCCAACGTCGCGCTGATGACGCTGACCAATTACCTCAACAACCTGGCCGAAACCGTTGTCGACTTTCCACCAGCAGCCGTCTGATGACGCCGGAGGTCCACCATGCAAGCCGTCACCCTCTACACCACTGCGTACTGCCCCTACTGCATCAATGCCAAGGCGCTGCTGACGCGCAAGGGCGTGACCTACGAGGAGATCGACGTGAGCCGCTCGCCCGAGCTGATGGCGCAAATGCTGCAGCGCAGCAAGCGCCGCAGCGTGCCGCAGATCTTCATCGGCGAGCAGCTGTCGGTGGCTTCGATGATCTGGCCGCGCTAGAGCGTGCAGGCAAGCTGGACGCGCTGCTGCAAGACTGAGCGGCGACGGCCGGCCTGGTGGGCGGCCACCGCCCTGCTGGTCGCCGCTATCAACGCGCGCCTGTTGCCGCGATGGCCAGCAGCGATCGGCAGGCACGCCACGCGGCCGGTGTTCGCGCCCATAAAAGGGGAAGAAACGCATGCTGGCCGCCCACCTCGGCGCTCACTCCAAGTGCTCGTCGATGCGCTGCAGCAGGTAGTCGTAGAAGGGGTTGGAAGTTGCCCGTTGCAGACTGTCCAACCCCACCACCAGCACGCCATGTTCACCACGCGGCGCCAGGGTGCCGAGCGATACGCCATAGGATTCGTCCGCTGCCGGGTCGCTTCCGTACAACGGATCGCTCGGCGGGAACGGCAAGGCCACATGCGACAGCGAGAACAGCTGACTCGGATAGTCCACGCCCAGCGGCTGACGCTGAACCTGCTGGCTGCCTGCGGCGATACGTCGGGCCTCGACTGCACGGCCCTGCTCGGTGACCACGCCGACCACGGTCAGGTCGTAGTCACGCCGAGCCGTTGGCAGCAGTTGCTCCAGCAATCCGCTCATATCGGCTCGCAACAGGGAGCTGGCGGCCTGCGAGCGATTGATATCGAACACCACCAGCTCGCTGTCGTTGGCCGGCAGGCGCGCGAACAGCTGGCGCACCACCGCGGGCGTGCTCACGGTGCTGTCGGCCAGTGATTGCAGGGCCAGCACCGGTGGCAGCCGCGACAGACGGCCATCGGCCTCGGCAGCATCGAAGGCGCTCTGCACCTCGCGGGTCAACTCGTAGGTCTGCCGCGCCGCCTGCACCGGGAAGGAGTTGTACTTGAACGGATTGAACTCCGGCAGCACGTTCATCCACGCCGACTTGGCGAACGCCGGCAGCACCGCCGGCAGGGCCGCCAAGCCGGCGTAACGGGCGTAGCTGGTGACGCCGATCATCGGCGAGATCAGCACCAGACGTTGCGGCATGGCCAGACGTTCATCCTCCAGCGCCGCCAGACTGTAGCGCAGTGCCAGCGCCCCGCCATTGGAGTAGCCGACCAGATACAGCGGCCCGTCCGGTACCTGACGCCGCGCCTCGCGCACAGCCAGGCGCGTGGTGGCCAACCATTGCTCCCAATGCGCAGCGGTGAGCGCCGCCGGCACCGTGCCATGGCCGGGCATGCGCGGCACCACGGCGAGCAGCCCCCGCTCGCTCAGATGCCGCGCGATATGGCGCAGGCTGTAGGGCGAGTCGGTCAGGCCGTGCAGCAACACCACCACGCCTCGCGCCGGGCCCGAAGGCGGCAGGATGAAGGAACGGTTCCAGTCATGCGGCAGATTGCCGGGGTAGACCGGGCTGTCGCTGGCATAACGGCTGTATGGCGCCGTGCCGGAGACCGTGACCGGCTCGATCAGATCACGTTGCAGGCGCTCGAAAAGGGCCGCCTCGGCAGCCAGGTAGGCCTGCCAGTCGCCCTCATCCAGCTCGCTGACCTCCAGCTCCTGCGGCACCAGGCGGTGCCAGGGCTCCAACTCGGGCAATGCCGACAGCCCGGCGATACGAATGCCGAGCAAGGCCACCAGGATCAACAACAGCACCACCAGCGTCCAGGCCATCACGTTGCGCATGCGCGGTAAACGCATCAAGCGCCTCCCTTGAAATCTCTGGCCGGGAAAATCCGTCCCGGCGACCGGCTCGGGGACTGTAGTGCAAAGCCCCGACGAGCTCCACCGGGTTTGCCTTACACATATGGATTTTCGTATATTCGGAAAACCACATATTTGGGCTCCGCCAATGTCCGATCAACTGTCCCCACCCGCACTGTTCAAATCCCTGGCCGACGAAACCCGCGCACGTGCCGTACTGCTGATCGTCGAGCAAGGTGAGCTATGCGTATGCGAGCTGGTCTGCGCATTGGCCGACAGCCAGCCGAAGATCTCACGTCACCTGGCGCAACTGCGCACGAGCGGCCTGCTGCAGGACCGCCGCCAGGGCCAATGGGTGTACTACCGCCTGGCGCCGGATCTGCCGCAATGGGTGCGTGACGTGCTGGCCGCCACCCTGGCTGCCAACCGCACCTGGCTGCAGCAGGATGCCAGCCGTCTCGCCAACATGGGCGACCGCCCTGCCCGCCTCGCCACTTGCTGTTGAGAAGCCCGCATGCTTATCGCCGCCGCCATCTTCGTCTTCACTCTGATTCTGGTCATCTGGCAACCGCGCGGCCTTGGCGTCGGCTGGAGTGCCTCGCTCGGCGCGGTGCTGGCCCTGCTCACCGGAGTGGTCAGCCCCGGCGACATTCCCACTGTGTGGGACATCGTGTGGAACGCGACCTTCACCTTCATCGCCCTGATCATCATCAGCCTGCTGCTGGATGAGGCCGGCTTCTTCGAGTGGGCTGCGCTGCACATGGCGCGCTGGGCCGGCGGCCATGGCGCACGCCTGTTCGCCCTGTGCATTCTACTCGGCGCAGCGGTATCGGCGCTGTTCGCCAACGACGGCGCCGCGCTGATCCTCACGCCCATCGTCATTTCCATGCTGCTGGCGCTGCGCTTCTCGCCGGCCTCGACCCTGGCCTTCGTCATGGCCGCCGGCTTCATTGCCGATACCGCCAGCCTGCCACTGGTGGTGTCGAACCTGGTCAACATCGTCTCGGCCGACTACTTCGGCATAGGCTTCGGCGCCTACGCCGCGGTGATGGTGCCAGTGAATCTGGTCAGCGTGACCGCCACCCTGGGCATGCTCTGGCTGTTCTTCCGCCGTGACATTCCTGCGCGCTATGCCGTAGGCAGCCTACCGGCGCCGCGTGAGGCGATCCGCGATCCACACACCTTCATCGCCGGCTGGATCGTCCTGCTGGTGCTGCTGCTCGGTCTGTTCGCGCTGGAGCCGCTGGGCATCCCGATCAGCGCGATTGCTGCAGTGTGCGCGGCGGTGCTGTTCGGCGTGGCCGCGCGCGGCCATCACATCGCCACGGCCAAGGTGCTGCGCGGTGCGCCATGGCAGGTGGTGGTGTTCTCGCTGGGCATGTATCTGGTGGTCTACGGCCTGAGCAACGCCGGCCTCACGGCGGACCTCACCACCCTGCTCGACGCGCTGGCTGCGCAAGGCATCTGGGCCGCCGCCATCGGCACCGGCCTGCTCAGCGCCCTGCTCTCCTCGATCATGAACAACATGCCCAGCGTACTGATCGGAGCTCTGGCCATCGACGCCAGCCAGGCCAGCGGCCTGGTACGTGAGGCAATGGTCTACGCCAATGTGATTGGCTGCGACCTCGGCCCCAAGATCACCCCCATTGGCAGCCTGGCCACCCTGCTCTGGCTGCACGTGTTGGCCCGCAAGGGCATCCGTATTACCTGGGGCTATTACTTCAGGGTCGGCATCATCCTCACCCTGCCGATCCTCCTGCTGACTCTTGCCGCTCTGGCCCTGCGCCTGAGCCTCTGACCCGGAGCCTTCCTGATGAAAGTCTTGTTCATGTGCACGGCCAACAGCTGCCGCAGCATTCTCTCCGAGGCGCTGTTCAACCATATTGCCCCGCCCGGCTATCAGGCCGTCAGTTCCGGCAGTTTCCCCCGCGGCCAGGTACTGCCGCGCAGCCTGAGCACCCTGGAGGCGGCCGCCATCTCCACCGCCGGCCTGTCGAGCAAGGGCAACGAGGCCTTCGAAGATAGCCCGCCGGACATTGTCATCACCGTCTGCGACAAGGCAGCCGGCGAGGCCTGCCCGGTGTACTTCGGCCCGGCGCTGAAGGCGCACTGGGGCCTGGAAGATCCTTCCCACGTGGAAGGCGATGAGGCCACCATCGACGCTGCCTTCCACGCCACCCTGGCGCATATCGAGCGGCGCTGCCGCGCCTTCCTCGCCCTGCCGTTGCGCAACCTGAGCCGCGCCGAGCTGCAACAGGCACTGAACCAGATCGGCGAACTGTAAGGAGAATCGCATGAGCGATCTGCCCAACCTCGACAGCGACCTGCTGCCAGCGGCCGCCCCCAGCGACGCCCCGGCGCCGCGCATCCTGCTGCTGTACGGCTCCAACCGCGAGCGCTCGTTCAGCCGCCTGCTGGTCGAAGAAGCCGCGCGCCTGCTCCAGCACCTGGGCGCCGAGACACGCATCTTCGACCCGTCCGGCCTGCCCCTGCCGGACGATGCCCCGGTGGAGCACCCCAAGGTGCATGAACTGCGCGAGCTGATGCAGTGGTCGGAAGGCCAGGTGTGGTGCTCACCGGAACGCCACGGCGCCATGTCGGCGGTGTTCAAGGCGCAGATCGACTGGGTGCCGCTGGCCATGGGCGCGGTGCGTCCGACCCAGGGCAAGACCCTCGCCGTGCTGCAGGTGTGCGGCGGCTCGCAGTCGTTCAACGTGGTCAACCAGCTGCGCGTGCTCGGCCGCTGGATGCGCATGTTCACCATCCCCAACCAGTCCTCGGTACCGAAGGCCTTCCTCGAATTCGGCGACGACAACCGCATGAAACCCTCGCCCTACTACGACCGCCTGGTGGATGTGATGGAAGAGCTGATGCGCTTCACCTGGCTGCTGCGCGACCACCCGGAACTGGTGGATCGCTACTCAGAACGCAAGGAGTCGGCCGAGGAGCTGATGCAGCGGGTCAATCAGAACAGTATCTGAGACGGTGGGAGGCGCTTTAGCGGCGACAATCGCGGCTAAAGCCGCTCCTACGGAATCGAGTGCAGGCTGATCAGGCGGCCGCGACGTAGAGCGGCGAGGCGGCCAAATACAGCACGACCAGCAGCACGCTCAGGATCAGTGCATTGAGTTGAATGCGCCGGACCTTGCTCAGACCGGCAAACTCCTTGGCGACGCTCAACACGAAGATGGCGCCTACCACCAGCATCGCCGGCATGGAGACCAGCGTGTCGGCCAGCCAGCTGTTCATCAGTCGCTCGCTGCTCGGGTAGAGCTCCTGACTGATCGCCATGTAGCTGGGCCTGGCGCTGACCATGCCCCAGTAGGCTGCCAAGGTGATCAACTGCAGCAGGAGCAATGCCAGATTGCAGAGCGTCTTCAAGCGCGGGAAACGACCTCGGTCACGGTTAGCCACAGAGCAGGCCCCCATTCTGGGTCTGCCCCATCATGTCCTTGATCACCCCACGCACCTTGGTGTCGGCCAACTGCCCGCCACTCGACTCGACCTTCACGCGGCTCAGCGAAAAGCCGGCCTCGTTGTTGGCGTCATAGATGGTGAAGTTGACGTCCACGCTGCCACTGAACAGCAACGTACCCTTGAGCTCGACTTCCCGCAGCTTGCCGACCAGCGATGAGCGACTGCACAGCCAGGCGTGCTTGCCCGCGTCGATCTTCATCCAGCTGGTCTCGATATGGCCGGCGATCAGCGTGCCGCTGTTACCACCGACCTCAGGCCCGGTAGCGATACCGAACACCTGCGGCTTATCGGCGCTTGCACGCCTGATCTGGATGTAGACGCCACTAAACAGATTGAAGCCAATGCTGGTCTTGGGGATGGCCGCGCCGACGCCGCTGGCCAGGATCTTCATTTCCATTACATGTTCCCTATGTAGAGTTGAATCAACCGCGGAGATTGGAGCAATGCGGTCCGCCTTGCCATGAACGATCACACAAACGGGCACTCCTGAGCGGCTCAGCGCTTCAGACCTTCCGAAACAGTATTGGTGCCGGGCGATCAACGCGCCGCGCTAGCTCAAAAGACCAGATCAACTGAACAGGCAAGCAAGGGACACCGCTGATAGGCTGCGCACATGAATCTCGCCGCTCAACTCCAGACCCTCATTGCCAACGACCCACAGCGCTTGCGCATCCTGCAACAGGTGCGCGGGCTCGACCTGCCCGATTGCTGGGTAGCCGCCGGTTTCGTGCGCAGCGCGGTCTGGGATCACCTGCACCAACGCACGCCATCCCCGCTGCCGGAAGATATCGACGTGATCTGGTTCGACCGCAGCCAAATCTCCCCTGCTCGCGACGCTGAACTGGAGACGATGCTGCGCCAACAGGACGAATCGCTGCAGTGGTCGGTGAAGAATCAGGCACGCATGCATCTGCGAAATGGCGATGCGCCTTATGCCTCGGCTACCGAAGCGATGCGGCACTGGCCGGAGACCGCGACGGCGGTGGCCGTGCGACTGGATGAGCAAGATGAGGTTGAAGTTGCCGCACCGCTCGGCCTGGAAGACCTGTTCGACCTCGTGGTACGTCCGGCGGGGAGATTCAAGGATGAAAAGCAGCCGATCTACCAGCAACGACTGCGCGACAAGAACTGGCTGGCGACTTGGCCGAAGCTGAAGGTGCTGCCGTAGGGTGGATGTCGCTTTTTACATCCACCGATGGTGGATCGGTGAAGCGTGATCCACCCTACCGCGATAACACCGTGAGAGGCGCTTCAGCGGCGACAATCGCGGCTCAAGCCGCTCCTACAAAGTTGACTACATGCCCACCGGCGGGGGATGTGAAGCGCGAATCCAACCTATGACAAGAACATCGTGGGAGGCGCTTCAGCGGCGACAATCGCGGCTCAAGCCCCTCCCACGAAGCCAAGGTCAGATACCGGCGACCACCGCGCAGATACCCTGCGCGCTGCCGACGAACTGGCTGCACAGGTGATTGATGGAGGTCACCAATACCTGCTCGGGCGAGGAGATGAAATCCACCGACATCATCACGCTGAGCATGGTGATGCTGATGATGGAGAAGGTGAACAGCTTGCGCGCCCACACTCGATCATCGGCGGCCTTGTAGCCCGACACGCCCATCCACAGCCAGTAGGCACCGCTCAGCGCGGCGACCACGAAGTAGCTGTAGCCGGCGTAGCCGCTGAGCGTCAGCATCAGGGTCGCGACCACGAAGGCCGCGATGTACAGCACGATCTGCCGCTTGGCAGCCGAGATGCCCTTGATGACCGGCAGCACCGGGATGTTCGCGGCCTGGTAGTCATTGAAACGGAAGATGGCGATGGCATAGGAATGCGGCATCTGCCACAGGCTGAAGATCAACAACAGGATGGCGGCGCCGGCATCGAACTCGTTGCTCACCGCGCAGTAGCCGACCACGGGCGGAGCCGCCCCGGACAGGCTGCCGACCAGAGTGCCGTACACCGAGCCACGCTTGAGCCACAGGCTGTAGAGGCCGACGTAGACCACGAAGCCCATCAGCACCAGCATCACTGCCAGGGTATTGGTGGCGGCGTACAGCACGGCCACCCCGGCTACCCCGAGCGCGAAGGCATAGACGATGGCGTGCGCAGGTGAAACCAGCCCCCGTGCCAAGACGCGATTGCGCGTGCGCTCCATCTTCTGGTCGATGTCCCTATCGATGTAGTTGTTGAACACGCAGCCTGAGGCGATCACCAGGGAAACCCCCAGCGCTGTCGCGAGGAACAGCGCCAGGTTCGCATCGCCGCGCGAAGCCAGGAAGAAACCACCCGTCACGGAAATCAGATTGCCGAAGACGATGCCCGGCTTGGCGAGGTTGAGGTACTGCTTCAGGAGCGCCAGCATCAGTTGATCATCATGTGATAGTGCATGCTCCACATGATCCAGACCGACAGGCCGACCACGAACGCAATGATCAGCACGGTGAAGATCATCGAAACGACATTCCAGCGGCCTTCCGCGTCGGTCTTCATGTGCAGGAAGTACACGAGGTGGACGAGCACCTGCACCAGACCGAAGAGCACCACGGTGATCAGCGTCGCGCCGCGGCTCAGGCCCAACAGCTCAGGGTGCATGACCAGAGCGAACGGAATCACCGTGAGAATCACCGACAGGATGAAACCGGTCAGGTAATCCTTGAAGCCCACATGGCTGTCATGCGCGACGTGAATGTCTTGGTGAGCCATTACAGCACCCCCATCAGGTAGACGACGGTAAATACGCAGATCCACACCACGTCGAGGAAGTGCCAGAACAGGCTGAGCAGTCCCACGCGGGTTTTGTTGGTGTCGGTCAGGCCACGGCTGCCAACCTGGAACATCAGCACCAGCATCCACAGCAGACCGGCACTGACGTGCAGGCCGTGGGTGCCGACCAGGGTGAAGAACGCCGACCAGTAGGCGCTGACCTGCGGCCCGGCACCTTCGTGGATCAGGTGACGGAACTCGTACAGCTCGATGCAGATGAAGGTCACGCCGAACAGGAAGGTGATGCCCAGCCAGCGCAGCACCGCGCCCTTGTCGCCACGGTAGGTGGCGAGCATGGCCATGCCGTAGGTGATGCTGGAGAACAGCAGCGCGAAGGTTTCCACCAGCACCAGGTGCAGGCCCGGGCTGAGCATTTCCTTGGCGGTGGGACCACCGGCGAAGGAATTGCTGAGTACCGCGAAGGTGGCGAACACCGTGGCGAAGATCAGCAGGTCGGTCATCAGGTAGACCCAGAAGCCGAACAGCTTGATTCCACTAGTGTCGTGGTGGTGCTCATGGCCGTGGCCATGAGCGTCATGTGGAAAATGGGATTCGTAAGCGGTCATGGTTAGGCCTGTACGACTGCGTTGGCTTTGGTTTGATGGTGCGCCTGCTCGATCCGCGCGATCTCTTCGGGCTGCACGTAGTAGTCGATGTCATTGTCGTAGGAACGCACGATGAAGCTGACCACGGCACCGACCAGACCAACGATGGCCAGCCACCAGATGTGCCAGATCATGGCGAAGCCGAAGGCGATGACGAACGCCGACACCACCAGGCCGTTGCCGGTGTTCTTCGGCATGTGGATCGGCTCGTAGTGCTCCGGCGCGGGCATCAGGTCGACACCGTTCTTCTTCGCTTCATAGAAGGCGTCGATCTTGTCCGCCGTCGGGATGACCGCGAAGTTGTAGAACGGTGGCGGCGAGGACGTCGCCCATTCCAGGGTACGGCCATCCCAGGGGTCGCCGCTCACGTCGAGGTTTTCCTTGCGCTTGATGTAGCTGGTGACGAACTGCACCACGGTGAAGACGATGCCGATACCGATCAGCACGGCGCCGACCACGGCCACCTGCACCCACGGCACCCAGGCCGGGTTGTCGAAGTGGTTGAGGCGACGGGTCATGCCCATGAAGCCCAGCACGTACAGCGGCATGAAGGCGAAGTAGAAGCCGATCAGCCAGCACCAGAAGGAGTAGCGGCCGAAGCGGTCGATCAGCTTGTAACCGAAGGCTTTCGGGAACCAGTAGATGATGCCGGCCAGGTAGCCGAACACCGCACCACCGATGATCACGTTGTGGAAGTGGGCGATCAGGAACAGGCTGTTGTGCAGCACGAAGTCCGCCGCTGGTACCGCCATCAACACGCCGGTCATGCCGCCGATGGAGAAGGTCACCAGAAAGCCCAGGGTCATCCAGGTCATGGCGTTCAGTTGCAGACGGCCACGGAAGATGGTGAACAGCCAGGTGAAGATCTTCACGCCGGTGGGAATGGCGATGATCGAGGTCATGATGCCGAAGAAGGCGTTGACGCTGGCCCCCGAGCCCATGGTGAAGAAGTGGTGCAGCCACACCACGAACGACAGCACGCCGATGGCCGCGGTCGCCCAGACCATCGAGGCATAACCGAACAGGGTCTTGCGCGAGAAGGTCGCCACCACTTCGGAGAACACGCCGAACGCCGGCAGGATGAGGATGTACACCTCCGGGTGACCCCAGATCCAGAACAGGTTGGCGTACATCATCGGGTTGCCGCCCAGTTCATTGGTGAAGAAGTGGAAATCCAGGTAGCGGTCCAGCGACAGCATCGCCAGGGTCGCGGTCAGCGGCGGGAAGGCGCCGCAGATCAGCACGCAGGTCACCAGAATGGTCCAGGTGAAGATCGGCATCTTCATCAGGCTCATGCCTGGTGCACGCATCTTGAGGATGGTGGCGATGAAGTTGACCCCCGTCAGCGTCGTCCCCAAGCCAGATAACTGCATGCTCCAGATGTAGTAATCCATCCCCACGCCGGGACTGTACTGAATCCCTGACAACGGCGGATAAGCCACCCAGCCGGTCTTGGCGAACTCGCCCAGGCCCAGCGACAGGTTGATCAGCAGCGCGCCGCCGACGAACAGCCAGAAGCTCAGCGAGTTCAGGTAGGGGAAGGCAACGTCACGCGCGCCGATCTGCAGCGGCACGACGATATTCATCAGGCCGGTGACCAGCGGCATGGCCACGAAGATCAGCATGATGATGCCGTGCGCGGTGAAGATCTGGTCGTAGTGCTCGGGCGGCAGGTAGCCCTGGCCGTCACCGTGGGCCATCGCCAGGTGGGTACGCATCATGATGGCGTCGGCGAAGCCACGCACCAGCATGACCAGCGCGACGAGGATGTACATCACGCCGATTTTCTTGTGGTCCACCGAGGTGAGCCACTCGCTCCACAGGTAGCCCCACTTCCTGAAGTAGGTCACCGCCGCGAACAACGCCAGACCACCCAGCGCCACGACGGCCAGGGTGATCATGATGATTGGCTCGTGGTACGGAATCGCATCCAGAGTCAGTTTTCCAAACATATTCACTCCTGCACCTCCGCTGCTTCGTGCATGGCCGTGCTGTGGGAATCTTTCAGGGTCACGTACTGCCCGATCACCTTGTTAAACAGGTTCGGTTCGACCTGGCCGAAGTAACGGATCGGGTAGACCGGGTAGCGGTGGTTGACCATTTCGCCGGGCTCGCCCACCTGCTTGAAGGCGGCGAAGTCCATGACATCGGGCGACTGCTTGACCTTGTCGACCCACTGCGCGAAGTCTTCATCGCTGACCGAGTGGGTGGTGAAGCGCATGGCCGAAAAGCCTTCGCCGCTGAAATTGCCGGACTGGCCGAAGAACTCGCCCTGTTCGTTGGCGATCAGGTTGAGCTGGGTACGCTGGCCGCCCATGGCGTAGATCATCCCGCCGAGCTGCGGGATCGACAGCGCGTTCATCACCGTGTCGGAGGTGATGTGGAAGGTCACCGGCGTCTTCTCTGGAATCACCAGCTCATTGACCACCGCCACGCCCTGGTCCGGATATATGAACAGCCATTTCCAGTCGAGCGAGACGACTTCGATGTTCAGCGCCGGCTTGTCCGATTCGATCGGGCGATAGGGGTCGAGCGAATGCGAGGTTTGCCAGATGATGACCGCCAGAACGGCGACGATGATCAGGGGAACGCCCCAGACGACCAGTTCGATCTTGTGCGAATGTGCCCAGTCGGGCATGTAGGTGGCCTTCTCGTTCGACTCGCGATAACGCCAGCCAAACAGGAAGGTCATGATGATCACGGGTACCACCACGATCAGCATGAGTCCGATGGAGATCAGGATCAGATTGCCCTGCTCGACACCGATCTGCCCTTTCGAGTTGAACAGTGCCCAGTCACATCCACCGAGCGCCGAGAAGGCAATCGCCATCACCAGCCAGCGCGCACAACGATGGTATTTCTCTTCTTTCATGTCACGACCTTCAACTGAGTGAGCCCCACGATCGGCTTCAGTTGCCGTGCGGCCCATCGAGTAAAAGGCCGGCAGCAAAAACTCAGAGCTCGAGCATCCGTGCAAGCGAAGCGGTGAACCGTGGGAAGCGCGGATGTTGCAGGGTTCGACAGCCTTGCACAATTAGTTAGCAGCCTACTTATGAGCCAGCTGACCACCCGTGGCCGACATATTTCGCAACATATATGCAAAGATTTGAAACACTTTGTTGAAAGAAGCCAGCAAAGAAGCGAACGGGTGCGACAAAAGACCACAGCCCCGGTTTAGAGCTTTTTGTCAGCAAATTGACAGGAATCAATGACACAGAAGATGCGGCCAACCGGCGCCAAGGTTTCCCTTGACACTGAAACAAAGTCGAGAATGGATCTCTAGCGAGACGGCGTCAGCCCGAATACGAGCACGCCTCGTTAAGCGGATGAGCCAACCCCAAGGCCGATCATGTAGGAGCGGATTTATCCGCGATAGAGTTCGGCTCCTGACCATGATCGCGAATAAATTCGCTCCTACAGTGTTGTAGCCCGGATGCAATCCGGGGCAATTGAGCGCGGCCAAAAAGCATCGCGGCTGAAGCCGCTCCCACAGAAGTACAGCGCTCGCAGCGCTGACACAGCGTTCTTGTGGGAGCGGACTTGTCCGCGAAGCCTTGCGTCCTGCAAGGCGCAATGGCAGCCGGCAACAATTTCTGCAGGAGCGGCTTCAGCCGCGATTGCTTTGACTTCACCGCAATCCGCCCCGGATTGCATCCGGGCTACGCGATTGCGCCCGCAGATACCTCTCGATCCAAAGCGTTATCGCGGACAAGTCCGCTCCCACAGAAGCACAGCGCTCGCTGCGCTGACACAGCGTTCTTGTGGGAGCGGACTCGTCCGCGAAGCCTTGCGTCCTGTATGACGCAATGGCGGACGGCAACAGTTTCTGTAGGAGCGGCTTCAGCCGCGATTGCTTTGGCTTCACCGCAATCCGCCCCGGATTGCATCCGGGCTACGCGATTGCGCCCGCAGATACCTCTCGATCCAAAGCATTATCGCGGACAAGTCCGCTCCCACAGAAGCACAGCGCTCGCAGCGCTGACACAGTCGCCCTTGTGGGAGCGGACTCGTCCGCGAAGCCTTGCGTCCCGCAAGGCGCAATGGCGCCGGCAACAGTTTCTGTAGGAGCGGATTTATCCGCGATAGTGTTCGGCGCCTGACCATGATCGCGAATAAATTCGCTCCTACAGATTCAGACTCGTGCACCCGTTCTACAGCCGCCCCATAACCCCGTGGGAGCGGATTTATCCGCGATAGGAGGATCAAGAATAAATTCGCTCCCACAGCTTCCGTAGCCGCCTGCTATCCAAGGCGCCTCCGCATGCTCTAAGCAATTGCCGCCGGCAACGCCTTCTGTGGGGAGTTTTAGCCGCGAAAAGCATCGCGGATAAATTCGCTCCTACGCCGGAAAGACGCCCCTTTTTCACGCGGCAATGCCTTTTCCCTGCTCGCCCCGCAACCATCCTAAGTCACTACTTCCAGGCGCAATAACACCCCACCGCCAGGCCGCTGGCCAGGGAGACATGGCGCCCCTGGGTCAGTGCCTCGAGCACCGGCTCGACGAAGCTGTTGCTGGAGTTACACACCAGCCCTTCGCTGTAAGGGCCGGCATAGGCCAGATTGCCGTCGCGATCCCAGATCGCCAGCGCCGGGCTGGCCGGCAGCGACTCCATACCCTCGATACCCGGCAGGGGCTCCATCCGCCCGCGCAGAAACGGCGCGATCTCACCTGTGCTGCCCGGCTTCTGCACGCTGTAGAACTCGACATCGGCATTGCGATGCAGGCCGATCAGGTAGCGCAGGTGCGCGTCGGTTTCCGCGTTGCAGGGGCAATCCGGGTCCCAGAAGTGCACCACGCGAATCGGCCTGGGCCCGGCCAGCTCGGGCGGCAGTTTCAACTCGCCCTGACCGAAGATCACCGTCTGCTCGGCATAGGGCCGCAGATAGGCCGCGCCGCTGAGCCACCAGATCAACACGATTGCCGCCAACACCACGGCAAAGAAGCCCAGCACAAAGTGCTTGAGCGTCAGGCGGCGAAACACACTCATGGTTTTTCGCCGAACTTGCGCAGGAACTGCTTTTCCATTTCCTGACAACTTTCCACGGTGAAGGCACGCTCACTGTCGGCGCCCTTGGTGCGCTCCCAGCAGGCTGCGATGGCCGCGCGCTCACCCGCTTCAATCTCGCCACCCTGCGGGCGGGTGACGAAATAGATAAAACCGGCAACCAACGAAATTACAAACAGAAGCCCCACCACAAACAGCCCCAGGCAGCCACTGCGGCTCAGCCCAGCGCTTTCATCTTTTGCGCTCATGTCTCACTTCAACCTTCACAGTGGAACCCACTTCGAATCGGACGCCAGGCGCCCTACCTTGCCGCGCCGGCCCGGGCAGTGCAGCCCAGGCCACGCCGATCACGCTTCAACCAGCGTCCACTGCTTGCTCAGGCGCTTGTCCGACACCGCCATCTTGGTGCCCAGTTGCTGGGCGAACAGCGACACGCGGTATTCCTCCAGCATCCAGCGATACAGCGTGAGCTGCGGGTCACGCTTGCCTTCCTGGGCATGTTTGCCAGCACGCGCCTTGTACTGTTCCCAGTAGCCGGTCAGCTCGCCGGTCCATACGCGGTCACGCTGCACCTGCGCGCCGACCTTGTCCAGGCGCTGCTCGATGGCCTTCAGATAGCGCGGAATTTCCTTGAGCCACTCGCCCGGCGTCTCGCGCACGAAGCCGGCATAGACCAGATTGGCCAGTTGCAGTTTGATGTCGTTGAGCGCCATGGCCTGGGCCAGGTCGATCTTGCCCTTGAAGCGCTTCTGCAGGTCATGGTGCAGCTTGAGAATCTCCAGCACCTGGCGGGCGATACGCTCGGCATGCGCCGTCCAGTCGCCACGCTTGCGCTCGGCCAGCTGCGCCAGGGCCGCGCCATCGCGCGGCAGGGTCGCTTCGCCTTCGAGGATGCAGGCATCCAGGCTGGCCAACAGAATGTCCTCGACCAGCGCCTCGATACGGCCGATATCGCGATAAAGCAGGCCCAGCTCGGTCAGCCCCGGCAGCTTGCCGCGCAGGAACTTGGCCTGCTCGGCCAGTTGTTGCAGCAGCAGACGTTGCAACGCACGGCGATGCTGAAAGTCGGCCTCGGCCTGGGTCGGGAAGCGCCCTTCCTTGACCACACCCGCCTCCTCCACCAGCGCCGGGTAGACGGTCATGGAAAGCCCGGCAATCTTCTGCTGCGCCTTCTCGGCCACCTCGGCGAAGACCTTGGCCTCCACCGCTTTCGGTTTGTCGCTCTGCTGCGGGATGGCCAACGCGGCCTGGCTGGCTTCGGCGAAACGCGCGGTCAGCTCGGCCAGGTCGCGGCCTTCACCGAGGAACTTGCCGCGCGCATCCACCACCTCGATATTCATCTTCAGATGGTTTTCCAGGCTTGCAGCCGCTTCTGCCCAAGCCTCGTCGGATACCCGCGCACCAGTCATGCGCAGCAACTCTTGGCCGAGCGCCTGCGGCAACGAGCCCTGGCCAAATACCAGCTTGTCCAACGCGGCGCCGACGAAGTCCGGCACCGGCACGAAGTTCTTGCGTAGTGCCTTGGGTAGGCCGCGCACCAAGGCAATGCACTTGGCCTCCAGCAGGCCCGGCACCAGCCATTCCAGGCGCTCGGGCTGCAGTTGCGGCAACAGCGGCGCCGGCACGCGCAGGGTCACGCCGTCACGCGGATGATTGGGTTCGAAGTGATAGCTCAGCGGCAATTGCAGCTCGCCGATGCGCAAAGTGTCCGGGTACTGTGCGGCGGTGACTTCCCTGGCATCGCGGGCCAGGGCGTCTTCCTCGCGCATGATCAACAGCTGCGGGTCGGCGGCGCTGCCTTTCTTGTACCAGCTCTCGAAACTGGCGGCCTGGTAGATGTCCTGCGGGATGCGCGCCTCGTAGTAGCCGAACAGGGTTTCCTCGTCGGCGAGAATATCGCGGCGGCGCGACTTGGCCTCCAGCTCGTCGAGGCGTTCCAGCAACTGACGGTTGGCAGTCAGGCAGCGCACGCGGCTGTTGATCTCGCCACGCACCAGGCCCTCGCGGATAAACATCTCACGCGACACGGGCGGATCAATGGGACCGTAATGCACCGGGCGGCGACCGACGATGATCATGCCGTACAGGGTGACCTGCTCGTACGCCACCACCTGGCCGCGCTTCTTCTCCCAATGCGGTTCCAGATGGTTCTTCTTCACCAGATGCGCCGCCAGCGGCTCGATCCAGTCCGGCTCGATCTTCGCCACCATACGGGCGAACAGCTTGGTGGTTTCCACCAGCTCGGCGGCCATCACCCAGTTGGGTTTCTTGCGCCCGATCACGCTGGATGGGTGAATCCAGAAGCGCCGCTGGCGTGCGCCGAGGTAGTCGCCCTCCTCGGTCTTCTGGCCGATCTGGCTGAGCAAGCCAGCGAGAATCGCCTTGTGCACAGCAGCGTAGTTCTTCGCCCGCACCGCCGCCTCGCTGGCCTCGGCCTGCTCGCGCAGGATCACGTTGACCTTGGTATCGGTGGTGGGCGCAATCTTGTGGGAGCGGTCTTGACCGCGATTGCTCGCCGCAGCGGCAGCATCGCGACCACGCCCACTCTGCAACTGCAGCTCACGGGCGATCAGCACCAATTGTCGGTGCGCGTCACGCCATTCGCGCAGGCGCATGTAGTTGAGGAAGTTCTTCTTGCACCAGGTGCGCAGCGGGTTGCTGCCCAGCTCCTGGCGTTTCTCCTCGAAGCCGCGCCACAGGTTGATCAGCGCGGCGAAGTCCGAATCCACATCCTTCCACTGCGCATGCGCCTGGTCGGCGGCCTGCTGGCGATCCATCGGTCGCTCGCGTGGATCTTGCACCGACAGCGCGGCGGCAACGATAAGGATTTCTTCCAGGCTGCCCTGCTTGGCGCCTTCCAGCACCATGCGCCCCAGGCGTGGGTCGATGGGCAGACGTGCCAGTTGCCGGCCGATGGGCGTGAGCTGGCTTTCGCGGTTGACCGCCGACAGCTCCTGCAACAGGTTGAAGCCGTCGCTGATGGCCTTGCCGTCTGGCGGCTCGATAAAGGGGAAGTCCTCGATGCTGCCCAGGCGCAGGTGCAGCATCTGCAGGATTACCGCCGCGAGGTTGGTACGCAGAATCTCCGGGTCGGTAAATTCCGGGCGACCGAGGAAATCCTCCTCGCTGTACAAACGAATGCAGATGCCCGGCTCGACCCGCCCGCAACGGCCCTTGCGCTGATTGGCGCTGGCCTGCGACACCGGCTCGATGGGCAGGCGCTGCACCTTGGCGCGGTAGCTATAGCGGCTGATGCGCGCGGTGCCGCTGTCGATAACGTAGCGGATGCCCGGCACGGTCAGCGAGGTTTCCGCCACGTTGGTGGCCAGCACGATCTTGCGCCCCGGCATGGGCGCGAAGATCTTCTGCTGCTCGGCCGGCGTCAGCCGTGCATACAGCGGCAGCACCTCGGTATGGCGCAGGTTGGCCTTGCGCAGCACCTCGGCCGCCTCGCGAATCTCGCGCTCGCCGGGCAGGAACACCAGCACATCGCCGGGGCGCTTGCCCACGCTGCGCTCGTGCTCGGCGATCTCGTCCAGCGCGGCGAGAATGCCCTGGTCGATGGACAGGTCATCGAGCAGGCGCTCGCCCTCCTCGTCCACCTCGGCCGCCAGCGGGCGGTACCAGGTTTCCACCGGGTAGGTGCGACCGGACACCTCGATGATCGGCGCATCGTTGAAGTGTTTGCTGAACCGCTCCAGATCGATGGTCGCCGACGTGATGATCAGCTTCAGATCCGGTCGACGCGGCAGCAGGGTCTTCAGGTAGCCGAGCAGGAAGTCGATGTTTAGCGAACGCTCGTGCGCCTCGTCGACAATGATCGTGTCGTACTTTTCCAGAAAGCGGTCGTGCTGGGTCTCGGCGAGCAGGATACCATCGGTCATCAGCTTGATCAGCGTGCCGTCCTTGCTCTGATCCTCGAAACGCACCTGATAGCCGACCAGCTCGCCCAGCGGCGTGCCGATCTCTTCCGCTACCCGAGTCGCCACACTGCGCGCCGCCAGCCGACGCGGCTGGGTATGACCGATCAGCCCATGCACACCCCGACCGATTTCCAGGCAAATCTTAGGCAACTGCGTGGTCTTGCCCGAGCCGGTCTCACCGGCGATCACCACCACCTGGCTCTTTTCCAGCGCGGCCTTGATCTCGTCGCGCTTGGCGGCAATCGGCAGCGCATCGTCATAGCGCATGGCGGGGATGCTGCTGCGCCGCGCCGCCACTTTATCGCTGGAGGCCTGAAAACGCTCCAGCCACTGCGCCAGCTTGGCCTCGTCGGGATGCTTCTGCAGCTCATGTAACTGCCGGCGCAAGCGATGGCGCTCGGCGATCATGACGTGGTCGAGTTTCTTCTGCAGCGTGGCGAGGTCAGTCATCTGGATCGGGGCAATCTGGGCAAAGGCGGGATTGTCGCAGATTACGGCTTATGGCGGGCAGGCTATGCAGCAGCGGAAGAGCGCGAGATTAAGGCGTAAAGAGAGCGGTGGCTTTCGGCCAAAAGCGGGCGATCGCTCAGGACTTAGCCTGCATCAATTGAAACCTTTTGGTGCCTACAAAACCCAGTTCGTTTCAGATCGCTGATACCTTCTGGTCTCTGGGAGAGATCAGCTTTGCAGCTCTCTCTCAGCTTGGGACTGCTCGTGGTGCCAGCGCTGCCAGAATGCCTGCTCGTTCTTATGAGTGGCCGCGCAGACCCGCCTAGGTCGTATCAAGTGGATATCACTCAGTTCACTGGAGAACACATAGCGATCCGCGTGCTCGATGATGATCTTCCTTATCAGATGAGCTGTCGCTACGTCCACCTTGCTACCCCGCAATACGGGCCGGCTGCCGATGCAGGTGTAAAGGAGGTGCTTCGGGCTCAGAGGGAGCAAAATGATCCCACCCCTATTGCCCCATCCCCCATTGAAGTCGTATCTCCCTGAGTCATGGAGATTTAGGCGGATGAGTGGATCATCAGATGTGGGCCAAGACACACCTACAGGGGCATGCAAGATCGTCCAGTTCTCAATCGGCAAACGGCTTAGAGTTGTCGAAAGGGAGTGCTTCATCTGCCAAATCCAGAGCTGCCTCCCAACAACAGTCTCTGCCCTTATTTGCCCACCACCCTCTGGCAGCTCCTCGATGGATACTTTGAAGATCGAAGGCGCGTCATCGTGGGCATCATCAGCTAGACGCGGTATCGACTCCCCTCGCGCGACTGTGTTCTCCAGCTCCTGTATGGAGCGCTGCAGGGTCGTATCAATTAACTCCTGTAGCGTTTCTTTCTGACGGACAATGAACCGTCTGAGTTGGGCTGGTGTACGAACATCCAATGCTCCTGCGAAACGCACCAACCTCCTCCAGTGCTCTGGCTCCAATCGCTCCTCGTGAACAACTCGCCGGATCGCCTCTTCCGCAGGGTTCTCAAACTCACTGTCGAGCCAGCGCTCAAACTTATCGGTCTCCTCTTGCCCAACAAGGTAGGTATAGAGGTGCTGGCGGTAAGCGATTCCCTTCAAGGATTGCCTTTTCCACAGGGGGACCTTTTCGTTTGGAACCAACAGGCGGTAGGTAGGAATCAGCCCTTCATGCGACCACTGCTTCAGGTACAGCTTGGGAACGTAGTGGTTGTCTTTGCGCAATTGGTGCATGGTCAAGCCTTGTCAGTGGAGGATCAGACGCCCCCGGAACCCTAGCTCAGCTGCTGAAGCGTCTCGCGTAGTCTATTCGGTGAGATCAAACGACGGCATTGATACTCACTGAGGTAGGATTGTCCGCAAACACTCGCAAACGCTCAACGATAAGCACCGCCCCAAGGAGGGAACCATGCCCGAACAAACGCGTCATCTATCGCTGTTCGAGGAGGACTACCTCTTACGGGAACTTGGGCCAGTTGCCCATGTACCTCAAGTCGCTCTTACCGAATTGGTCGCAAATGCTTGGGACGCGGGAGCGAGCAAGGTCGAGCTATTCCTCCCCTCCGAGCTCGGCGGCACGCTCACTATTCTTGATGACGGCCATGGCATGACGCCGGAGCAGTTCAGCAATCGCTGGATGATGCTCCGATACAACAGGCTGAAGCATCAAAGCTGGAAAGTAGAATTCCCGAAAGGCAGGAGTGCAAAGCTTCGGAAAGCCTATGGCCGCAATGGTGTAGGGCGCCATGGTCTTCTTTGCTTCGGTGATGAGTATCTTGTCGAAACCTGGCGCGACGGAACACTGAGCAAATTCGTCGTAGGCACTGAATCTGGCCCAAGCCCGTTTGTCGTTCGATCAGAGGAGTTCAATAAGCAAGAGGGCTCTGGTACTAGGCTCCGCGTGACAGTCGTTCGCAAGCTTCCTGATGCAGCGGAGATCTCGACTGTCCTAGCAGCACGCTTCATCCATGACCCCAGCTTTCAGATTCGCGTGAACGGCACCCCGCTGACACTTGCCAAGCTTGAAAAATACGCGAAGGAACAGACCATTTCTTTGAGTGAGGGTCGATCTGCGCGGGTGATTGTCATTGACTCAACACAGCAGAACCACTCGTCTATCCATCAAGGTGTAGCGTTTTGGGTAGACCACCGTCTTGTAGGAAATCCATCTTGGGCGATTGGCCAAGTAGCGAACTTCGATGGCCGTACTCGATTTGCTAAGCGGTACAAGGTCATCGTGGACACCCATGGCTTTGATGACCATGTCCATGCGGATTGGACAGGGTTTAAGACGACACCAGCTGTGGAAGAGCTTTTCAAGGCCGCCTCACTACACATCACTCAGGTCGCCGATGAGCTCGCCGCAGAGGTGGTTGAAGCAACATCGGAAGACGCCCTTGTTCAGAATCGCTCTGAACTTAAAACCCTTGGGCAAGGTGCGCAACTTGAGGTGACCGAATTCACGAAGGCGGTTGCCCAAGCCCACCCGTTGATCTCCCCTGATTTCCTAGCGACGGCGGTCAAAGCCGTGATCAATCTGGAGAAATCCAAAAGCGGTGCGTCGCTCCTTCAAAAGCTTGCCAAGCTATCAGCGACAGACGTGGAGGGACTTGATTCCCTCCTGGCCGATTGGTCGGTCAAAGACGCTCTGCGTGTCCTGGATGAAATTGATGACAGGCTCAGCGTCATTGAGGTCATTGCAAGGCTCGCTAATGACCCCGATACCGATGAGCTCCATACCCTTCACCCGCTGATCCTGAGATCTCGATGGCTCTTCGGCCCAGAATTCGAGTCGATGGAATACTGCTCGAACATGACCCTGCGGAGCGTAGCTAAGCAACTTTGGGGTAACACAGGCGCTTCATTTATCAATGAGAAGAAGCGGCCTGATGTCGTTGTTCTTCCAGATCAAAGCACCCTCCAACTGGTCGGCATTGAGGGGTTTCAAACTCAAGATCCAACTGTCGCTCAGATGCAAAATATATTGCTGATTGAGCTCAAAAAGGGCGGTTTCAAAATCAATCGTAAGGAGGTGAATCAGGCTGACGAATACGTTCAAGACATTGCGAACTCAGGCTTTGTACACGGCGCGCCGTATGTGACCGCTTGGGTAGTGGGTCAATCCATTGCGCCTGGTGTGGGGACGGACAAAACAGTCGGCGACGAGAATCGCCGTTATGGCCAAGTCAGAGCTACAACATACGGAGCGTTGGTAAGCACCGCCAATCTCAGACTGATGCGATTGCGTAAGACTTTGGAGAATCGCTACGACAACCTCCAAACCGACGCGCTTCTCGCCAAGGTGCTGTCGGTGCAGGAGCAGGGAGATCTCGATCTAGGCGAGGCGGTAAACGCCTAAACTGAACATGTGGAAGTTCATAGTGTATTCAGTGACAGCGAGAGGAGCTTTTGATGCATCCTCTCACCGCTGAAGAGCACACGCATGCCGTCGCCCCTTCCTTGTGACCAATACAGACGTTATTCAACACCTGAACCGGCACTTAAGACTGTCCGCTTTTGGCCGATTGCAGCCGGTCGTGAAGCGCAGAAAACCGCCAAAAGCAGTCGTTTCATGATCGTTACCACGCCGGAGCGTGGGAGCCATCGTATTTTCTGCGGACACCGTTCACAGAGCTGAGCAGCCACAAGCCAGTGCGCAAGGCTTTCATATAGCCAGAACCCCAAGCATCGCAACGCTCCCCAGGCTAAAGCCTGAACGATGGACGCTGAACAGGAGATCAGCCGCTCCACACGGCATCAAAATCCACAACGGCCACGCCGCAAAGTGGACCATTCATTAAGCCTTTAATTGGATCAATACCTTGATCCTCTTAGTTGTCTTAATTGAGCAGACCTTACCGACCCCCATCCACAAAGGGTACTGCTCTATGACTCGTCTGAATTGGTTTGAGGCTTCACCCGGTGCAGCCAAAGCACTGGGTGGGCTGCACCATTACGTCACCACCGGAACGAACCTGCCGCCTCAGCTCATACATCTCGTGTTCTTGCGCGCATCGCAGATCAATGGATGCGCGCACTGCATCGATATCCATTCGCGAGACTTGATCAAGGGAGGTATGTCGGTAGAAAAGCTCGTTCTGGTGCCAGTCTGGCATGAGGCCGCGCATCTGTTCTCCGACCAGGAACGTTCCGCCTTGGCCTGGACGGAAGAAGTGACGCTGGTCAGCGAAACGCATGCTTCTGACGAGGCTTATGCCGCGGCATCGTCCGCGTTCACTCCGAAGGACCTGGTAGACCTCACGGCCGCTATCGCAGCCATGAACGCGTTCAACCGCATGGGTGTCAGCTTTCGCTTGAGCCCTGCTGCGAAGGCGTAAACCGGAAGACGCATGAGAACCTGGCAAACGGTTCTTGGTGGAACAGCTCCACGCCGGGCACTCAACCCGATTCGCCCTTGCCGGCCAAGTTCGCCCGCGCCAGGGCGGTGAAGGCCTTGAGTGCTGCAGACGGATTGCGGCGGTTTGGGTAGTACAGGCACAGCCTTTCCAGAGGCGGCGTCCAGCTCTCCAGTACTCGCTCGAACTGCCCGGCCTCGATTTCATCCAGCACGTCATGCTCCATGAAGAAGCCAAGCCCTACCCCCGCCTGCACCGCCGCCTTGGCCACGCCGGGCTCATCGAGCGTGAGCGGCCCGGCGACATCGAGCCTGGTCACATCCCCTGCCCGCTCGAATTGCCAGGGATAGATCGCACCGTTCGGCAGGCGGATGCGGATGCAGGCATGGCGCAGCAAATCGGCCGGGGTGCGCGGTCGCCCGTGCTGTTCGAAGTACCCCGGTGTGCCGACCACCGCGTAACGCTGCGGCGCCCCGAGGGGGATGACGATCATATCGCTGGGCACCAGGTTCGCCGAGCGCACCCCGAGGTCGAACCCACCCGCGACGATGTCCACCAGACGGCCTTCGGTCACCATGTCGATGTGTACGTGTGGATAACGCTGCAGAAACTCCAGCACCAGCGGCATCAGGGTTGCGCGGGCCGCACTGGCAAACGCATTGATGCGCAGTGTCCCCGCCGGCCCGGCATTATGCGCACGCACCGCTTCAAGCGCCGCACGAACGTCCTGCAATGCCGGGCCGACCTGCTCCAGGTACAGCGCCCCCGCCTCGGTCAGCGACACACTGCGCGTGGTGCGATTGAACAGGCGGGTTTCCAGGCTGGCCTCCAGCTTGGCGATGGTGTTGCTCAAGGCGGTGGTGGATACATCGAGATCGATGGCGGCCTGGCGGAACGAGGCCCGACGCGCAACGGCCAGCACCGCTTCCAACTCGTTGAGGCCCAGGCGCGGGTCAGCCATTGGATTATCCTGCTATTAGGGATAGGTCATTAACTCTGTCCCAGTTGAGCAAATTATCCATCGAGCAGCAAGATCACTCCCGTAGCGCCCCAACCATTACGAGAGGACAACAGGCCGTGAACCTGCAGCTGCCCGAAGCCGTAAATACCTACTTCGCCATCAGCAATGGCGACGACCCGGCACGCCTTGCCACTTGCTTCCACCCGGACGCCAGGGTGATCGACGAGAAACGCACACACCAGGGCATCGACGCCATCGTGGCGTGGCTACGGGAGGCTCGGCAGGCCTCCAGCTACCGCGTCGAGCCCGTGGAAGTCTCACCACGAGGTGAAGGATTGAGCGTTACCGCACGCGTAGTTGGCGACTTCCCCGGTAGCCCAGTGCTACTCAAACACCTGTTCACACTCACGGATGGCCAGATCCGCTCGCTGGAGATCGCACCGTGATGAACCTCGACCTGACCGGCAAGCACGTACTGGTCACCGGTGGCACCAAGGGTGTCGGCCGTGCGGTAGTGAAGCGCTTCATCGCGGAAGGCGCCAAGGTGCTGACTTCGGCGCGCCAAGTGAGCCAGGAGCTGCCGGATGAACTGTTCATTCAGGCCGATCTGTCGACGCGTGAAGGCTGCGACGCCCTGGTCGAGGGAGCACGCAAGCGCCTGGGCGAGGTGGACATCATCATCCATGTGCTGGGCGGCTCATCGGCCCCCGCTGGCGGCTTCGCTGTACTGGACGATGACCAGTGGCAGCGCGAATTGGATCTCAACCTGCTGCCGGCCGTGCGCCTGGATCGCGCCCTGCTCCCGGCGATGCTGGAACGCCAGGCGGGCGTCATCATCCACGTGACCTCGATCCAGAGCCGCCTGCCTCTGGCGGAAGCCACCACCGCCTACGCCGCAGCCAAGGCAGCGCTTGCCACTTACAGCAAGAGCCTGTCGAAAGAAGTGTCGCCTCAGGGTGTCCGTGTGGTGCGGGTATCGCCAGGCTGGGTCGAAACCGAAGCCTCGGTCGCCCTGGCCGAGCGGCTCGCGCAGGAGGCCGGCACCGATTATGAAGGCGGCAAACGACTCATCATGCAGGCCTTGGGCGGCATCCCTCTCGGTCGCCCATCCAGTCCGGAGGAAGTGGCGGATCTCATCGCCTTCCTCGCCTCCCCCCGCGCCGCGTCCATCACTGGTACGGAATTCGTCATCGACGGAGGGACGGTGCCGACGGTTTAGCGGGAGCCTGGCGGAAATACCCGCCAGCGCCCGGAGAATCGGGGGGCAAACTGCAGTTCCTTTCAAGCCGCAGCCGCCCTGATCCATGTTGCCTGCCTTTACGCCACCGCAGCCGCCACCGCCCTGGAGCGCCAGGCAAACCCCAGCACCATCAGCAGTCCCAGCCCGGCCATCGCCGCGCCGGCCAGGGAGATAGCCGGATAACCCAACCCCGCATTGATCACCGCACCGCCCAATGCTGCGCCGATGGCGTTACCGAGATTGAAGGCACCGATATTCACTGCCGAGGCCAGGTTGGGCGCTTCTCTGGCGGCCTCCATCACGCGCATCTGCAGCGGCGGCACGATGGCGAAGCTGGCGATGCCCCAGATCAGGATGGCCACAGCCGCCGGTAGCGGCCAGCGCATCAGCAAGGCGAAGGCCAGCAAGACCAGGATCAGCGCGCTCAGCGAGACGATCAGGGTGCGGTCGACGGAGCGATCCGCCGCTTTACCACCCCAGATGTTGCCGAGCGTCAGGCCGATGCCGTACAGCACCAGCATGGCGGTGATGAAGGCGGTGGATGCTTGGGTCTCGCTGCTGAGGATCGGCGCGATGTAGGTGAAAACGGTGAACATTGCGCTGGAACCGATCACGGTCAGGGCCAGCGCGGCCAGCACCGGGCCACGGCCCAGCACGCGGATCTCCGCCAGCACGCCATCGCTTTTCGGCAGCGGCACGTTGGGTAGCGCGAACCACAGCGCGAGCATGGCCAATACGCCCAGGCCGGTAATACCCGCAAAAGCCGTACGCCAGCCGAACACCTCACCGAACCAGGTCGCCAGCGGCACGCCGCCGATGGTCGCCAATGTCAGGCCCATGAACATCGCCGCCACCGCCCCGGCACGTTTGTCTGGTGCGACCACGCTGGCGGCGACGATGGAGCCGACGCCGAAGAAAGCGCCGTGGTTAAGCGAGGTCACGACCCGCGCGATCAACAGGCTGGTGTAATCCGTCGCGAGGGCCGACATCAGGTTGCCCAGGGTGAAGATGGCCATCAGCCCGATCAGCAGGTAGCGCCGGGGAATTTTGCCAGTGGTCAAGGTCATCAACGGCGCGCCGAGCAGCACGCCGAGGGCGTAGGCGCTGACCAACAGGCCGGCAGCCGGAATGGAAACACCGAGGTCGCTGGCGATACCCGGCAACATGCCCATGGGGGCGAACTCGGTGACGCCGATGCCGAAGGCGCCGATGGCGAGTGCAATGAGTGGTGGATTGATACGCATGGAAAGTCTCCTCATCTATGCCACGAATGCTAGGATCGAAACCTTGCCGGCGGTAGATAGCATTTCTGGCAAACACCTTTGCTTATGGAGCACAAATGGACTTCAACGGCAGATCGGGCGAAATGCTCGTGTTCGCCAGCGTGGCGGAGGAAGGCAGCCTGTCCGCTGCTGCGCGTGCGCTGGGGCTGACACCCTCGGCGGTCAGCCGAATCATCGCCCGTACCGAGCAGCGCCTCGGCACGCGCCTGCTGCTGCGCACCACCCGCGCAATCACCTTTACCGCCGAGGGCGAGGCGTACCTGCGTGGTGCCCGGCGTATCCTTGCCGATATGGCGGAAGTGGAAGAAGCCATCGCCGATCAGGGCGTGCCAAGGGGCCGCTTACGCGTCAGTGCTGCGCTCGGCCATGGCCGGATGACCATCGTGCCGCTGGTGGCGGCGTTCAGCGCGCGCTACCCGAACATCACCGTCGACCTCAGCCTGGGCGACGAAGTGGTCGACATTCTCGGCGGCCAGGCGGACGTGGCCGTGCGCTTCGGCCTTCTACCGGACAGCCCGTTGACCGCACGAAAAGTTGGCGACACCGGCCAGGTGGTGGTCGCTTCCCCTGACTACCTGCGGCGCCACGGCACGCCACAGCAACCGGAAGACCTGCTCCAGCACAACTGCCTGCGCTTCAACTTCCGCCGCGCCGAGCCCAACTGGCCGTTCACCCGCGATGGCCAGGCGTTCTCCCTGAAGGTGTGCGGCAACATCGAATGCAGCAGTGGCGAGGCGCTGGCGCAGTTCGCCCGGATGGGCGCTGGCATCGCGCGCATCGGCGAGTTCAGCGTGGCCGAAGACATCCAGCGCGGCGACCTGACACCACTGCTGCAAGCCTTCAACCCCGGCGACAGGGAGCCGATTCATGCGGTGTTCGTCGGCGGCTCGGCCATGCCGGCGCGGGTGCGGGTGTTCGTGGATTTTCTGGTGGAACATCACCGGATGTGAGGGGGAGCTGATTGTGATCCGCCAACAGCGAAAAGTGCCAAAACCTGAAGCAGATGTCCCGGTGCGTCCCTCCTACCAGTGTGCTAACTTGCGAGCAGAAATTGATCAAGTCGTTTGGGGTATCCAAGCCATGAACCACAAGCTGAACACCTATGGCGTATCCATAGTAGAAAGGCCCAAAATCAAAGCCACCAAGAAACTGGACCTGGGCGGCGAGCAAGGTAAGCAGATTGTTTACTCAGAAACCAAACTTGCGCTCAGAACTCACAAAAAAACCTTTCAGAAACTGGCTGACATGTAATGGAATTGATCTTTTTTCCATTTGAACGTGTCATCGAGATAAATACGCAAATCTTGACTACCGAGCCCGGAATGAAAGGAGTGGTAAACATTCCAACTCTGCAGGGCGCGCTTGCTCGAATCGACAACGCCATCGCTTATGATGGTCTTGACGATGTGTTTGAAATTGCCGCCAAATACACTGCCAGTATCGCGCGAGGCCATGCACTACCCGACGCGAATAAACGCACCGGGCTGGCAGTCGGACTGGAGTACCTTTCACTCAATGATTATGAGATTACGCTAGATAATGATCTTCTGGCGGATGCCGTCCGGGATTTAGTTACCGGCGATATCAATGAGTATGATTTCGCCGACATTCTGTACTCCAGCTTCATCGCCTCTCAAAATCAGCCTTAGTACCGGAAGGGACTCGCGCGCCTCTGTTCGATTAGTGTTCCGCCAAGCGCAATCGAAATCAGCTACGTCCGGCAGGTGGTAACCTCCCACAACTACCTGTAGCGCCGCGGCACGTCGAAGCCACCGGAAGACCAGTGGGCCATCGACTGCGCGCCCCGCCGACCAGGCAATCGGCGTATCCCGACGCTCAACCCAGCCCACTTGCTTACTTCACCTTGCAAGCATTCAACTCATCCTGAGTCTTCAGCTCGGTCTCGATACCCAGTCGGTACTTGCAGTAAGCGATCACCACGCCGCGCTCTTCACCGCTGAGGAGTGCTAGGGCTTTGTCATCTCGATCCGACAGGAAGATGTTCTCGAATCGAACCTGCAACGTCGGGTATTTCTTGATGAAGAAGACCGTGCGATTGTCTTCGGCGAAGTAGGTTTCATAGAAACCCACATTCAGCCATAAAGCGCTCAATGCCAGAGGCGCCGCGAAAAGAATTGCACTCTTTTTCATAAGGATATCGGCGACCTCCCTGTGCCCGGATAAGTGCTCACAAGCCCTGCGTGGCAACCATCGGCAATCAACCAGCGCCCTGCTGCGCCAACCCCGCCAGCAACTTGCCGGTCAATTCATGCAACGCCCGCTGCTCGTCGGCGGTCAATCCTGAGAGCACACGCTGCAGGTTGGCCACATGGGCGGCGAGCATACCGTCGATCAATTCGAACCCGGCCGGGGTCAGCGCCACCAGCACGCCACGGCGGTCGCTGGGGTGTTTGCGCCGTTCGATCAGCCCGGCCTTTTCCAGACGGTCGATGCGACTGGTCATGCCGCCCGAGGAAATCATCGCGCTCTCGTACAGCGCGGTAGGCATCAACGCATAAGGCTCACCCGAGCGCCGCAGGGTGGCGAGCAGGTCGAACTCGCCGGCCTGCAGCCCGTGTTCGGCGAAGAACGGCAGCAGATGGTCGCGGCTGATCACCTGACTGAGTTCGCCCAGGCGACCTATCACGGCCATGGCGAAACCATCGAGATCGGGTCGTTGGCGTCGCCACTGTTCAGCGGCCAGTTGTGCGCGGTCTTGCATATCGCCCTCGATTTATCTTGCTATCAAGATGCTTTTCAAAAAGAATGTTGCCATCGTAGCGTATTCACACCAAGGAGGCACGTGCATGTCGGGCACTCAATATCGGCCACTTCTGGCCGTTTCGCTGCTGTTCACCATTGGTACGTTGATGGGCTTGACCAGCAACCTGGTCAAGCTGGCCAGCGGCAGCGGATGGCAGCCGATGGCCTTCCTGCTCTGGAGCCTGCTCGGTGGTGGTCTGCTGCTATTGGCGTTCGCCTGGCTGCGGGGGGAACGGCCCGGCATGAGCCTGCCTCAGCAACGCTACTACCTGGCCTCCGGCTTGCTCAGCATCGCGGTGCCAAACGCCCTGCTGTTCAGCTCCATCGGCCATGTCGGCGCCGGTTTCGCCTCGATGTGTCTGGCCTTCCCGCCGCTGATCACCTACCTGTTGGCTCTGGCCCTGCGCATGGAAGGGTTGAGCCGCATCCGCCTGCTGGGCATCTGCATCGGCCTGGCCGGCAGCCTGCTGCTGGCGCTGGGCAAGCTCAACAGCGGCGACAGCCCGACGCTGTGGGTGCTGGGCGCGCTGAGCGTGCCGGTGTTCCTGGCACTGGGCAATATCTACCGAGCCCGCTACTGGCCGAGTGGCGCCAGCCCGCTGTCGCTGGCGCCCGGCATGCTGTTGGGCGGCGCCTTGCTGCTCATTCCCACCGCCCTGCTCGGCGTCGACTTCGCGCCGCATCTGGGCAGTGCCAAGGCGGTTGGCCTGCTGGCGGCACAGATGTTGTTGTTCGCGGCGGTCTATGCGCTCTTCTTCATCCTGCAGAACCTGGCCGGCACCGTTTTTCTCAGCCAGATCGGTTCGGTGGCGGCGATCACTGGCGCGGCCATCGCCATCGGCCTGCTCGGTGAACAGGGCAGCCTGAGCATGCTGCTGGCCGCGCTGTGCATCGTCGCCGGCGTGCTGCTGGTGGCCTGGCGCAGCGCGCAGGAGGCCCAGCAGTGAAGCGCGAGAATCTATTGCTGATCGCGATCATCCTGCTCGGCCTGAACCTACGCCCGGTGCTGGCGGCCATCGGCCCGCTGCTCGACCGCATCCAGCTCGATACCGGCCTGGACTCTGTCGGTGCCAGCCTGCTGACCAGCGTACCCGTGGTCATCATGGGGCTAGGGGCGCTGGCCTCCGGCCCGCTGCGTCAACGTCTTGGCGACAGCGCCGGCATTTTCCTCGGCACTCTGCTGATCGCCTTCGCCTGTCTGCTGCGTGGCCTGCTGTCCGACGGCAACACGCTGATCATTAGCGCGTTGCTCGCCGGTGCCGGCATCGCCTTCGTTCAGGCGCTGCTGCCTGGCCTGATCAAGTCGCGCTTCGCCGCGGACAGCGGCCGCCTGATCGGTTTCTACAGCTGCGCGATCATGGCAGGCGCCGCTTTCGGTGCGGCGTTCACGCCATGGCTGGCGCAGTCGGTGGGATGGTCATGGGCCCTGGCGGGCTGGGCACTGCCGGCCCTGCTCGGCGCGGCGATATGGCGTAGTGCAGCGCCGGCCAGACCGGCAACCGTCGCCAGCGCCACGCCGACGCTCGCGCCTTGGCGCTGGCCCAGAGCCTGGCTGCTGATGAGCTTCTTCGGCATTGGTACGGCCGGCTACACCCTGGTGCTGGCCTGGCTGCCGCCTTACTACACGGCGCTGGGCTGGAGCGCCCAGGCCAGTGGCCTGTTGCTGGCCGCGCTGACACTGTGCGAGGTAGTCGCCGGCCTGCTGCTCTCCAGCCTGCTGTCTCGATTCCCGGATCGACGCCCCTTGCTGGCGCTGGTGCTGGTGTCGCTTCTTGCCGGTTTGATCGTCCTGCAGCTGGCACCGCAGACGTTGGTGGTGCTCGTCGCCCTGCTGCTGGGTGTCGGCATTGGCGGTCTGTTCCCGCTTTCGCTGGTCGTCGCCCAGGATCACCTGGAAGACCCGCAGCAGACGGGCGAGCTGCAGGCCTTCGTCCAGGGTGGCGGTTATCTGATTGCAGCGTGCGCGCCGTTGCTGGCGGGCGTGCTGCGCCGCTACAGCGCAGACCTGAGCCTGAGCTGGCAGCTGATGGCGCTGGCAACCGTGCTGCTGATGGCCATGGCGGTGCGCTTCAGCCCCGCTCACGAACGCCGCACCCTGGGCGTCGCGACGGACTGAAGCGCTCGATACTCAGACGCGGAACTGACCGACCAGACTCTGCAGGCGACCGCCCAGGCCGTCGAGGTCGCGAGCGGCCTGCGCACCCTGCGCCGCGTCGCTGGCGACTTCGTCCACCGCGACGGCGATCTGATGCACGCTGCGGTTGATCTCTTCGGCCACTGCCGTCTGCTCCTCGGCGGCGCTGGCGATCTGCGCATTCATCGAGTTGATGGTGCCGATCAGCACCGCGATGCTGTCCAGCGCCTCGCCGGCATGGCCGGCCTGCTCACGGGTACTGTCACCCATCTGGCTGGCGCGCTGCATCGCCGCGACCGCCTCGCCAGTGGCATTCTGCAGACGGTCGATCATGCCCTGAATTTCGCCCGTGCTCTGCTGGGTGCGGCTGGCCAGCGCGCGCACTTCATCGGCCACTACGGCGAAACCACGCCCCGCCTCACCCGCGCGCGCCGCCTCGATGGCGGCATTGAGAGCCAGGAGGTTGGTTTGGTCGGCGATCGCGCGGATCACCTCCAGCACGCTGACGATGCCCTGTACGTCGCGACGCAGACTGTCCAGCGACTCACTGCTGCTGCGCACTTCACCGACCAGATCGTGGATATGGGCGATGCTGCCATCGACCACCCGCTTGGCCTCCTGCCCCTGCTGGTCCGTCTCGCGCGCAGCCTCGGCGGCGCGCTGGGCGCTCTGCGCCACCTCATGGGCCGCAGCGGACATCTCGTTGATGGCGGTGGCGACCTGCTCGGTCTCGTGACGCTGCCCGGCCATGGCTTGTTCGGAACGCTGGGCCTGGCTGGATACGCCGCCAACCAGACCGAAGAGCTGGTCGGTGGTCACCGACACCTGCTGCACCAGTGCATGAATCTTGGCGACGAAGGCATTGAAGGAGGTTGCCAGTTCCCCCAACTCGTCCTGACTGGTGACCGGCAGACGCTGGGTCAGATCCCCCTCTCCAGCGGCCATGTCATCGAGCTTGCTCTTGATCAGTTGCACCGGCTTGGTGATCGACGCCGCCAGCGGCAGGGACAACAGGGCCAGCACCAGCAGCAGGCCGACGGCAGAACCGGCCATGACCATCAGCAGGCGGTCGACGCTCTCCTGGAACTGCGCACGCGCGGCCTGGACGTCGCGCTCCACGCCGTCGAGATTGACCGAGGTACCAAAGACCATCTTCCACTTCGGCAGGTAGTGCGAGTAGCCGACCTTGGGCACCAGCACCTTGCTGTCGCCCAGGACGAAGCTGTAGTCGACGTAATGACTGCTATCGGTGCCAGCTCGCACCAGCTCACGAATGGCGTAGACACCGTTGGGGTCGCGGTAACCGCTGAAGTCCTCGCCGATGCGATCGTTGGTGTTGCCCTGCAGCACGCGGCGGACGTCGCTGTCATACCCCCAGAAATAACCATCCGCGCCGTATGACAAGCGCTTCAGCACCTCGACGGCCTGGGCGCGCACATTCATATCGCCATCTGCGGACGCCTGGTACAGCGGCGCAATCGCGTTCAGCGCCAGCTCGACGTATTGCTTGATCTCCGCCTTGCGGTCGGCCACCAGCTTGGCCCGGGTCTGGGCCTCCTGCTGATTGGCCAGATTGCCGAGAACGACGAACGCGATAGTGCTGAGTAACAGGGTCAACAGGCAGATAGGCCCCAAAGCCAGCAACAGCACTTTGGAACGCAGACGCAGCGAGAAGATCATTGGCAGTACACCTTTACCGGCGCTTTGATGTTATAGAGCCGGCATATTGCCAATAGCACGACAGCAAAAGAACAGAGAAACGCAAAAACTGGTATGACCAGCGATCTGCGCAACAGAATGAATATCCAGAATCAATAAAATAACTGTAGATGGGAGCCGTTAGCGGCAAATTAGCGCGCCGCCTGCGGCGTTCCGCCTCAGCGTTATTTTTCAGGCAACAAAAAACCCGCCGCAGCGGGTTTTCGTTTCAGCGGGCATCTATCACTTCTTACCCAGCTTCTTCAGCTCTTCGTCGCGCAGTTCGCGGCGCAGGATCTTGCCAACGTTGGTGGTCGGCAGCACGTCCCGGAACTCGACGGCCTTGGGCACCTTGTAGCCGGTGAGGTTGGCGCGCATATGCTCCATCACCTGCTCCTTGGTCACGCTCTCGCCAGGCTTGACCACCACGAACACCTTGATCGCCTCGCCGGATTTTTCATCCGGCACGCCGATGGCGGCGCATTGCAGCACGCCCGGCAGCGTCGCCAGCACGTCTTCCAGCTCGTTCGGGTAGACGTTGAAGCCGGACACCAGAATCATGTCCTTCTTGCGGTCGACGATACGCAGGTAGCCATCTTCCTGGATCAGGCCGATGTCGCCGGTTTTTAGCCAGCCTTCGGCATCGAGGATTTCATCGGTGGCTTCCTGGCGCTGCCAGTAACCCTTCATCACCTGCGGGCCTTTCACACACAGCTCGCCGATCCCGCCGATGGGAAGCTCCTGTCCGTCGTCATTGACGATCTTGCACTGCGTCGAGGGCACCGGGATACCGATAGTGCCCAGCTGGATGGCGCTGAACGGGTTGACCGTGGCCACCGGGCTGGTCTCGGTCATGCCGAAGCCTTCGCAGATGGCGCAGCCGGTGACTTCCTTCCAGCGCTCGGCCGTGGCCAGTTGCAGGGCCATGCCGCCGGAGACGGTGAGTTTCAGACTGGAGAAGTCCAGCTTGCGGAAGTCCTCGTTGTTGCACAGGGCAACGAACAGGGTGTTGAGGCCGACGAAACCGGTGAAGCGGTATTTGCCCAGGTCCTTGACCACCGAGGGCAGGTCGCGCGGGTTGGTCAGCAGGATGTTGTGGCCACCGATCAGCATCATCGCCATGCAGTGAAAGGTGAAGGCATAGATGTGATAGAGCGGCAGCGGCGCGATCAGCACCTCGCAACCTTCATTGAGGTTGGCGCCCATCAGCTCCTTGACCTGCAGCATGTTGGCGACCAGGTTGCGATGGGTGAGCATGGCGCCCTTGGCCACGCCGGTGGTGCCGCCGGTGTATTGCAGCACGGCGATATCGGCGTTGCTCGGGTTGGCTTCGCTGAAGCTCTGGCCGCGGCCCTTGGCCAGGGCGTCGTTGAGTTTGACGGCCTGCGGCAGGTGGTAGGCCGGCACCATTTTCTTCACGTGCTTGATCACGGCATTGACCAGCAGACGCTTGAAGGTCGGCAGCATGTCGCCGACTTCGGTGACGATCACCGTCTTCACGCCGGTCTTGGGTACGACCTGCTCGGCCAGGTGGGCCATGTTGGCCAGGCAGATCAGCGCCTTGGCGCCGGAGTCGTTGAACTGGTGCTCCATCTCCCGCGCGGTGTACAGCGGGTTGGTGTTGACCACCACCAGACCGGCACGCATGGCACCGAAGACGACGATGGGGTACTGCAGAACGTTGGGCAACTGCACGGCGATGCGGTCGCCGGGCTTGAGATCGGTGTGTTTCTGCAGGTAGGCGGCGAAGTCACCGGAGAGCTTGTAGAGCTCGCCGTAGGTGAGCGTCTTGCCCAGGTTGCTGAAAGCAGGCTTGTCGGCGAAGCGTTGGCAGGACTCCTGCAGTACCGCGAGGATGTTCGGGTACTGGTCGGGATTGATTTCGGCAGCAACCCCAACGGGATACTTGTCCTTCCAGAAGTTTTCGGTCATGGAAGCCCACTCCTAAGCAACAGCTGATCTTCACCGCGCGACGGCGGTTGTTTGTTGTGTATTTAGCTCGCTATCCCGCTGGCCCACGGCCCGGAAGCGCGCCGAGAGTAGCAGCTTTGCCAGAGGCTCACCAGCATCAAACCTGGCCTGAACAGTCGCAAAAGTGACTATAAAACCCGTAAAAGTCACGACCTGTATTTTCTGCCGATAGCCCGCGAAAAGCCTCTAGCTCGCATATTGCAGCGTTTGCAGCCTAGCGCGTAAGTGTGACCGATGCAGTGCGGTAGAGCATGCAACAGGCCCTGGCGGTTACCAAATCACAACAATCGGGCTGCCGGTGGCAGCGGAGGCGGGAAAGCCCCTTCCCTGCAGCGGGAAGGGGCTTCTGGGTCAGGCGATGTCGCGCAGTTCGCGGCGCAGGATCTTGCCGACCGGGGTCATCGGCAGCGAGTCCTTGAACACGATGTGCTTGGGCACCTTGTAGCCGGTGAAGTTTTCCTTGCAGTAGGCCTTGAGCTCTTCGACAGTCACACCGCCATCGCGCGGCACCACGAACAGCTTGACCACTTCGCCGGATTTCTCGTCCGGCACGCCGATAGCCGCGCAGCTGGCGACTTTCGGGTGCGCCATGACCACGTCCTCGATCTCGTTGGGGTACACGTTGAAACCCGAGACGATGATCATGTCCTTCTTGCGATCGACGATGCGCACGAAACCGTCCGGATCGATCACCGCGATGTCGCCGGTCTTGAACCAGCCTTCGGCATCGAGCACCTCGGCGGTGGCTTCCTCACGCTGCCAGTAGCCCTTCATCACCTGCGGGCCCTTGATGCACAGCTCGCCACGTTCGCCGGCCGGCAGCTGGTTGCCGTCGTCATCGATCACCTTGAACGCCGTGCCCGGCACCGGAATGCCGACCGTGCCCAGGCGCGCCCTGTCGCCGTATGGGTTGGTGCTGGCCACTGGCGAGGTCTCGGTCAGGCCGTAGCCTTCCACCACGGTGCAGCCGGTCATCTGCTGCCAACGCTCGGCAGTCGCCTTGACCAGTGCGGTACCGCCGGAGTTGGTGACCTTGAGGCTGGAGAAGTCGAGGTTTTTGAAATCCGGATGATCCATCAGCGCGACGAACAGGGTATTGAGGCCCAGCAGCGCGGAGAACTTCCACTTGCCCAGCTCCTTGATGAAGCCGGGAATGTCGCGCGGGTTGGTGATCAGCACGTTGTGGTTGCCGTTGACCATCATGCACATGCAGTTCGCGGTGAAGGCATAGATGTGATACAGCGGCAGCGGCGCGATCATGATCTCCTGGCCCTGCTTCATCAGCGGCGTGCCGTCCGGCCCGAGCTGCGACAGGCAGGCGTCGACCTGCAGCATGTTGGCCACCAGGTTGCCGTGGGTGAGCATGGCACCCTTGGCCACGCCGGTGGTGCCGCCGGTGTACTGCAGCACGGCGATATCGTCATGGCTGGCACTGACCGGCGTCAGCGCCTGGCCCTGCCCCTGCTTGAGCACCTGCTTGAACGGGATGGCCTGCGGCAGATGGTAGTCGGGCACCATCTTCTTGACCTTCTTCACCACGGTATTGACCAGCCAGCCCTTGAGGCTCGGCAGCAGGTCGCCCATCTTCGCCTCGATCAGGTACTCGATCTCGGTATCGGGCAGCACTTCCTGGACCAGCTTGCCGAACATGTTCAGGTACACCAGCGCACGCACCCCGGCATCCTTGAACTGGTGGCGCATCTCGCGAGCGGTGTACAGCGGGTTGGTGTTGACCACGATCAGCCCGGCGCGCATGGCGCCGAACACCGCGACCGGATACTGCAGCACGTTGGGCATCTGCACGGCGATGCGGTCGCCCGGCTTGAGGTCGGTTTGCTTCTGCAGGTAGGCGGCGAAGGCCGCGGAGAGGCGATCCAGCTCGGCATAGCTCAGCGTGACGCCGAGATTGCTGAAGGCCGGACGGTCGGCGAAGCGCTTGCACGAGCGCTCGAACACCTCGATTACCGACTTGTAGCTGGACAGGTCGATATCGTTGGGCACGCCAGGGGCGCGTTTGTCGTTCCAGAAATCAGGTTGCATTGTTCTTGTCCTCTTCCCCTGAAGTGATCTGACTGCCCGGAAAGTAGCAGTTTAGAGCCGAGCCGCAAATAGCTCGAAGGCGTCATTGATGGGCTGAATTTCGCATTAAATGTAGCGATTCGTAACCGATCTTTGCGGCATCGAGAAAGACCGCGACGCTTTGCCTGATGCTGGGCAAGGTGCACAATGCCGCCAATCTCCGGCACAAGGATTCGCCATGCGCCACTACGTCTTCCCCCTGGCCACTCAGGACGGTCTGCACCTGCACGTCAACCACTGGCACGGTGATCAGCCGCCGCGGGCGGTGGTCATGCTGTCCCACGGCATGGCCGAACACAGCCAGCGCTACGCACGCCTGGCCGAAAGCCTGGTCGCCGCCGGCTTCGACCTCTATGCGCTGGACCAGCGCGGCCACGGCCAGAGCGCCGCGCAAGGCGTGCTAGGCCACTACGCCGACGAAGGCGGCTGGGACAAGGTGGTCGGCGACCTGGCCTCGCTCAATCACCACATTCGCCAGCGTTACCCGCAGGCGCAGATCTTCCTGTTCGGCCACAGCATGGGCAGCTACATCGGCATGGCCTATCTGATGGGCCATAGCTGCAGTCTGCAGGGCGCCGTGCTGTCCGGCTCCAACTACCAGCCTGTTGCGCTGTACAAAGCCGCCCGCCTGATCGCCGGCTTCGAGCACTGGCGCCTGGGGCCCAAGGGACGCAGCAAGGTCATCGATTTTCTCTCCTTCGGCTCGTTCAACAAGGCCTTCAAGCCCAACCGCACGGCCTTCGACTGGCTCAGCCGTGACGCGGCGGAAGTGGACAAATACGTGACCGACCCGCTGTGCGGTTTCGTCTGCACCACGCAGTTGTGGTGCGACCTGCTCGGCGGCCTGCAATACATCACCCCAAAAGCGAACCTGGCGCAGATCGATGCCGGCCTGCCGCTGCTGGTGATCGGCGGCTCACGCGACCCGGTCAGCGACGGCAAGCGTCTGGAAGATCTCGCCGGCGCCCTGCGCGAGGCCGGCGTGCGCGACGTGCAACTGAAGATTTATCCCGAGGCCCGTCACGAGCTGCTCAACGAGAGCAATCGCGACGAGGTCACCGCCCATTTGATCGATTGGCTGCAGCAGGCGCTGAGCCATGGTCGAAGCCCAAGCAAGGAGTGTCCATGACCCAGGTAACCAATATCCCCTACGAGGCCCTCGAAGTCGGCCAGCAGGCGAGCTTCGAGAAGCAGGTCGAAGAGCGCGACGTGCAACTGTTCGCCGCCGTTTCCGGCGACAACAACCCGGTGCACCTGGACGCCGCCTTCGCCGCCGAGACCATGTTCAAGGAGCGCATCGCCCACGGCATGTTCACCGGCGCGCTGATCAGCGCCGCCATCGCCTGCAACCTGCCCGGCCCGGGCACCATCTACCTCGGCCAGCAGCTCAAGTTCACCCGCCCGGTGAAACTCGGCGACACCCTGACCGTGAAGCTGGAAGTGCTGGAAAAACTGCCGAAGAACCGCGTGCGCATCGCCACCCGCGTGTTCAACCAGGATGGCAAGCAGGTAGTGGACGGCGAAGCCGAAGTGCTCGCCCCTAGCGCCGAGCAGACCGTGACCATGCCGCCGATGCCGCAAGTCACCGTCAACTGAGGCGCTGCAAGCTGGTGCGCGACAGCTCTGGCGCGCACCACTTTTGTTCTATGCTCACAACGCAAATGTAGAAATATGCTTCAAAAAAGGCATTTATTTGTGCAAACAGCACAAAGCTTTTTGACGAGCAGACCAAACCCAACGCACCTGCCACTCTGGCACGTCCCCTGCTATCGCCAAGGCTTCATCACCTCAACCGGAGCCAGGCCCATGAGCAGTGCCACCCCCGATAGCGATTACCCCCTGAGCGAGGTGCCCAACGGCGCGCGCAAGGGACTGTTCTCCACCGCCATCCTGCTATTCGGTTTCACCTTCTTCACCGCCACCATGTTCGCCGGCGGCAAGATCGGCATGGCTTTCGACTTCACCACCCTGCTCTGGGCTGCGGTGATCGGCAACCTGCTGCTCGGCCTGTACGCCGCCGTGCTGGGCCTGATCGCCTGCCGCAGCGGCTTGAACTCCGTGCTGATGGGCCGTTTCTGCTTCGGCGAGGTGGGCAGCAAGCTGTCCGACGTGCTCCTGGGCTTCACCCAGATCGGCTGGTACGCCTGGGGTACGGCGACCGTCGCCATCGTCCTGGTGAAGATTCTCGGCCTGCCCGAAGGCCTGACCATCCCGCTGATGGTGCTGTTCGGCTTCGGCTTCTGTCTCACCGCCTTCGTCGGCTACAAGGGCCTGGATCTGCTCTCGCGCGTCGCCGTACCGGCCATGCTGGTGCTACTGGTCGCCTCGCTGTGGATCGCCACCCGCGATATCGGCGGCCTCGCCGGCCTGCTGGCGGTCGAGCCCAGGGAGAGCATGAGCCTGAGCGTGGCCATCACCCTGGTGTTCGGTACCTTCGTCAGCGGCGCCACCCAGGCCACCAACTGGACGCGTTTCGCCAAGAGCGGCCGCGTTGCGGTGCTAGCCAGCCTGCTCGGCTTCTTTATCGGCAACGGCCTGATGATCATCGCCGGGGCCTATGGCGCCATCGTCTACCAGCAACCCGATGTGGTCGAAGTGCTGGTGCTGCAGGGGCTGTCCATGGCCGCCGTGGTCATGCTCTTTCTCAACCTCTGGACCACACAGGACAACACCATCTACAACTTCGCCGCAGCCGGCTGCAACCTGCTGCGCACCGGCAAGCGCAAGACCGTGACCCTGGTCGGCGCTGGCATCGGCACGCTGCTGGCCATCGGCGGCATGTACGAGATGCTGATTCCCTTCCTGATCCTACTCGGCTCGGTCATCCCACCGATTGGCGGGGTGATCATGGCCGACTATTTTTACGGCCACCGTGCGCGCTACCCGAAACTGGCCGATGCACACCTGCCGGCATTCAACTGGGTCGGCCTGGGCGCCTACCTGATCGGTGCACTGAGCGCCTACTTCTCGCCCTGGGTCGCGCCGCTGGTAGGCATCGCCGTGGCAGCTGCTGCCTATGTCGTGCTGTTCGAGCTGAACAAGGCCCTGGCCGGCCGCCAGCAGGTCGCCGGCGCGTGAGTCTGACCGTCGCCGACATACTCGCCCTGCCCGGCCTGGACAGCATGCGCCTGCGTGCCGGCCAGGCCGGACGCGACAATGCCGTGCGCTGGCCCTACGTGGCCGAGAACGAAGGTATCGCCGACTGGGTGATGGGCGGCGAGCTCATCTTCGTTACCGGCATCAACCACCCGCGTGACGAAGCCAACCTGCTGCGCCTGGTGCGCGAAGGCCATGAGCGCGTGGTCGCCGGCCTGGTCATCCTCACCGGTGCCGAGTTCATCCAGGCTATCGCGCCCAGCGTCATCGCAGAAGCCGAGCGACTGAACCTGCCGCTGATCGAGCAGCCCTACGCGCTGAAGATGGTGGTGGTTACCCAGGCCATCGGCACCGCACTGGTTCACGCACAGCAACTCGGCCGCTCGCGCCAGCACGTGCTGGAACAGGTGCTCGATGGCGATTACCAGTCACTCGACATCCTGCTGCAACGCGGCGACAGCCTCGGCCTGGCGCTGCATGTGCCGCGTCAGGTGGCGCTGCTGCGTCTCGACGGCAGCGAGCAACTGTTCGGCGACCTGCCAGGCGAAGACGCCGAGCGCCAACTACAGAGCCGCCAGCAACTGCTGCAACGGCGCCTGGAGCAGAGCCTGGGCGAGCTGGGTGACGCGTTGCCGCTGGTCAGCCAGGGCCGTCACTGGATCGCCTTGCTGCCCTGCCCCGATGCCCAGGCCGAAGCGCGCAATCGCCAGGCCATGACCTTGCTGCTCGATGAGCTACGCCCGCAACTCGGCCCGCTACGGCTGTTCCTCGGCCTGGGCAGCGCTGGCTGCGATGCGCCACGTTTCGCCCAGGGTTTGGGTGAAGCACGCCAGGCCTTGAGCGTGGCGCAGCGTTTTCCCGAGCGTCTGGGCCTGTGCAGTTTCAATGAGCTGGGCGTGCTGGAACTGCTCGGTGCGATCCGCGACCGCAGCCTGCTCGACCGCTTCGTCGAGCGCGTGCTCGGCGCGCTGATCGGCGATGACTCGCGCCACCAACCGGTGCTGATGCCGACCCTGGAAGCCTGGTTCGCCGAGAACAGCAACCTGGCCCTGGCCGCGCAGCGCCTGAACGTTCACCGCAATACCCTGAGCTACCGCCTGCAGCGCATCGAAGCGCTGACCGGCTGCTCATTCGAAGACCCGCACGACCGCCTGAACATCAGCGTCGCGCTGTTGATCCGGCGCCTGTCGTCGCCTGCCTGAGAGGAAACCTGATGATCATCCACAATGCCCGCCTGCGCGGCCGCGACGGCCTGCACCGCATCACCCTGGACGGCGAGCGCATCGCTGCCATCGACGCCCAGCATGCCCTGCATCCCATCGCCGACGGCGACCTCGACGCTGCCGGTAACATGGTCGTGCCGCCCTTCGTCGAGCCGCACATCCACCTCGACGCCACCCTCACCGCCGGCGAGCCGGCCTGGAACATGAGCGGCACGCTGTTCGAAGGCATCGAGCGCTGGGCCGAGCGCAAGGCGCTGGTCACCCATGAAGACACCAAGACCCGCGCCAAGAAAACCATCGACATGCTGGTCGACCATGGCATCCAGCACGTACGCACCCACGTCGACGTCACCGACCCAACACTGGCCGCGCTCAAGGCCATGCTCGAAGTGCGCGAGGAAACCCGCCACCTGATCGACTTGCAGATCGTCGCCTTCCCGCAGGAGGGCATCGAGTCCTACGCAAACGGACGCGCGCTGATGGAACAGGCCATAGAACTGGGCGCAGACGTGATTGGCGGCATCCCGCACTTCGAGAACACCCGTGACCAGGGCGTGTCGTCGATCAAGTTCCTCATGGACCTGGCCGAGCGCAGCGGCTGCCTGGTGGACGTGCACTGCGACGAAACCGACGACCCGCAGTCGCGCTTTCTCGAAGTGCTGGCCGAAGAAGCTCGCGTGCGTGGCATGGGCGCGCGGGTCACCGCCAGCCACACCACGGCCATGGGCTCCTACGACAACGCCTACTGCTCCAAGCTGTTCCGCCTGCTGAAGATGAGCGGCATCAGCTTCATCTCCTGCCCCACCGAGAGCATCCACCTGCAGGGCCGCTTCGACACCTACCCGAAACGCCGCGGCCTGACCCGCGTGGCGGAAATCGACCGTGCCGGGATGAACGTCTGCTTCGGCCAGGATTCCATCGTCGATCCCTGGTATCCGCTGGGCAACGGCAACATCCTGCGCATCCTCGAAGCCGGCCTGCATATCTGCCACATGCTTGGCTATGAAGACCTCAAGCGCAGCCTGGATCTGATCACCGACAACTCGGCGCGTGCCCTGAACCTCGGTGAGCGTTACGGTCTGGAAGTGGGTCGCCCAGCCAACCTGCTGATCCTCTCGGCGCCGGACGATTACGAGATGGTGCGCAGCCAGGGCCATGCACTGGTGTCGGTACGCCACGGCAAGGTGCTGATGCGCCGCACGCCGGCCAGCATCGAGCGCGGCTGACGCCCAAATGTGGGAGGGGCTTTAGTTGTAGGGTGGATGACGCTTTTTTCATCCACCATTATGCCAGTCCAAGCGGTGGACAAGCTTCGCGTTGTCTACCCTACGAACTGAAACGTGGGAGGGGCTTTAGCCGCGACAGCCTCCAAAAGGATCGCGGCTGAAGCCGCTCCTACACGCCCTATTTCTTCCGCATGCTGGGGTCAGTCGTCGCTCAAGCCATCCCTTGGGCACATCATCCAGTTTGATCCCCCATAAACGGCAGAAGAGCAAACACGATAGTCCTCATGCGAACAGCGGCCGTGGGAGCGGCTTCAGCCGCGATTACGCTTGAAGCGCTCGCGGCTGAAGCCGCTCCTACAACTGCGAAAAAGCCCTACTCCACCCGCACGCTGGCAGTCATGCCGGCGCTTAGCAGCATGCCCTCGGGCACCTGATCGAGTTTGATGCGCACCGGAATGCGCTGCGCCAGGCGAACCCAGTTGAAGGTCGGCTCGACATCGGCCAGCAGTTGCCCGTCCGGGCTGACATTGCGGTCGGTGATGCCGCGGCTGATGCTCTCCACCTCGCCGCGAATCTGCTGGTCCCCGCCCATCAGCCAAACCTCCACCGGCGCGCCGACCTGTATGCGCGGCAGCTTGGTTTCCTCGAAATAGGCCTGCACGTAGAACGACTGGGTATCGACCAGCGCCATCACCGCCTGCCCGGCATTCACATAGTTGCCCTGGGCCAGCACCAGGTTGGTGATCTGCCCGTCGCGCGGGGCATGCACTTCGCTGCGCGCCAGGTTCAGCTCGGCCACACGCAGATCGGCCTGCGCCTGACGGTACTCGCCACGCGCCATCTCGGCATTGATCTGCGCGTTCTCCAGCAGCTCGGCGCTGATCGCCTGGGCGCCCAGCCGAGAGCGACGCGAAGCCTCGTGCTCGCGCAGGCTCAACTGCTGGCGGCGAATGTCCACCACCGCCTTGGCTTTATCCACCGCCGCCTGATAGCGATCACGGTCGATGCTCATCAACAGATCGCCCGCCTTGACCTGCTGGTTGTCGCGCACCTTGAGCTCGACCACCCAGCCGGACACGTCCGGGGCGATGGTCACCACATCGGTGCGCACGCGGGCGTCGCGGGTCCAGGGCGAATACATGTAGTGCTGCCAGATCCAAGAGCCGGCAAAGATCGCCGCCACTACCATGGCCAAGGTGATGCCGACGCGGATGGTCGAACGCATGTCGCACTCCTTCAATGTCTCCGCAAAGCTTGTTCAGCATCTTGCGAGCTAGAGCCATGCAAGGCAAAAACAGGCGAGGACGCGGAGTTTACGAGTTTGTAAATGAGCATTACTCGCTGCGCTCGCCCCTTCGGGGCCGCACTGAAGTGCGTTAGCCGCAAGCGGCTTGCCGACCCTGTTTTTAACGCCGCAGGGCCGACGCGCAGCAGGTGCTGGCAAGCTTTCAAATCGCCAGGACGGCCATCAACGCCGCCAGCACGCAGACATACAGGGCACAATCGAACAGGGCTTCGTGCCAGATCCAGCGCGACAGCCCGACGCGCTGCAGGCCCAGGCGCAACACGCCGGTCAGCAGCAACGCCAATACCGCGTAGATCGCCATTGGGCTCAGTAACACGCCGCCCAGCGACCATTCATGTAAACCCATTAGCCTCTCCTCGGAGCTGACACCAGTGGCTCCAGCCGTTTTGCAATTGCAACAGCGCCGCTTCGGCCAGACGCTTGTCGATGCTCGGCGTGCAGGCGCGCAGGGCTTCCTGCAGTTCGGCCACCGGCGCGTTCAGATCGTCTTCACGGCCCGGTGCGGGACCACGCTCCAGCGCGTCATCGAGGCGCTCCAGGAAGCGCTGCTGCGACCGTGCCAAACCGGCATCTGCATTGACCAGGCACTTGCGCAGGTGCAGCAGCTCGTCGCCCAGGTCGAGACCGGCGACGCCATCGTCCCAGCGGCTGCGCGCCTGGTCCGGCCGCGCCGGATAGTGCCGCGCCAGCTGCAGCAGACGGTCGGCCATGCGCCCGCCGAACCAGTTTTCGGCGCGGCCCAGGTCGCGACGAGTGAGGCGTCCGAGATCGGCCAGGATCGCCTGCATCAGGCGCCGCCCATGCCAGACCGGATTGCGCAGCACCACCAGCTTGAAGGCCATCACCGCACAACCGACACCCATAAGCATCCCCGGCGCCTCATTGAGGAAATAGGCGACGTCATAGCCGACACCCGGCGCCGGCAGGCACAGAACGATGAAGTGCAGGCAGAACGAGGTCGAGGTCGCCGCCGTCGCCGGCTTGGCCATGCCCAGCACGCCGAAGAACAGCGGCACGCCCAAGACCATGCAAAGCATCACGAAACCGTCGATCTGCGGCATGAGAATCTGCCCGACGAAAAACGCCACCGGCAACGCGTAGAGGATGCCGCGCAGGAACATCATGCCGATCTGCGGCGCGGCTTCGAGCCGGGCGAACAAACTGCACACCACGCAGGCCAGGAGCAACGCGCTGATGGCGTGGGTCCAGCCAGTGGCCAGCCAGAAGGCCGCCAGGGTCAGGAAGGTCAGCGCGCTACGCGAGCCATACACCAGCGCGCTCTGCCAGTCGTAATGCCAGGACAGAGCGCGCGGCGCATCGGCCGGCGCCCTGCCCTCTTCGACTGCCAGCAAGGCAAGGTTGGCGTCCTCAACACGCAGCAGCAGCACCATCAGCCGCTCCAAACACAGTTGCTGGCCACTGCTGAGTTCTTCGTCCTGCACGGCCTGGCGCAGTTGCTCGACCAACTCCGGCAAACCTGTCGGTTGCGCCTGCTGCAGGCGCTCGTCTACCACCTGCAACCAGGGCGCAACGGCCTGCGCCTCGGTGCTGCCCAGCTGTCGCCACTGCCGTGCGACTCCGCGGGCTAGGCGCAACATACCGAGCAGATCGCGACTCAGCACCCGCAACGCCACGGCGCGCTGGCGACCGCGAGCGCCCTCGAACCAGGCATGTTCACGCTGGGCATCCACGGCGACGATACGCGCCAGCACTTCCAGCAACCCCTGCCGCGAGTCGGCCTCACCGGCCAGCGCCTGTCGCGAAGCTGCCACCCCGGCCTGCCAGGCATTACGTGCCTGCTGCGCCAGCTGCCGCTCGACCCGCTGCGGCCAGAGCAAGGCGCTGCTCAGGGTGGCGCAGATGATGCCCAGGCAGATTTCCGTGCAGCGGGCGATGGCCTCGTCGAACACCACATGCGGCTTACCGATGGCCGGCAAGGCGATGATCGCGACGGTGTAGCCGGCCAGTACGAAGGAGTACGACCAGGCGCTGCGCAACATGGTCGAGGCCGCCGTGCACAGCGCCAGCCACAGGGCGAAGGCCAGCACGAACAGCAGTGGCGCCTGGGCGAACAGCCCCATCATCACCACGGCCATGAAGGTGCCAACCAGCGTGCCGAGCAGGCGCGCCAGGCCTTTCTGCACCACCATGCCGGATAGCGGCTGGGCAACGATGAATGCAGTCATCAAGGCCCACTGCGGTTGCTCCAGGCCGAAACGCAGCGCGCACCACAGCGCCAGACCACCGCCGAGAAGGGTCTTGATGGCGAATTGAAAGGCTTGCGGGCTTGGTGCAAGGAACACCAGCAAGGAGTCACGCACGATGGCTACCTGAAGAAATCTCAGCTCTGAACATAGCTGTAGCGATTGGGTTCCGCCTCCATGCGAAATTCAATTATTAGCTAGCTAACTATATCTGTCCAGAGGTTCAATTCGTTCAGCCCGCCAGAACGCGAGCAAAAAAAGGGCGACCGAAGTCGCCCGAATTGCCTTGCGTGCCCTGTGAACTGGAAGGATCAGCTCTGCTTGCGCTTGTGCGCATCCTTCCAGATGAAGTAACCAACACCCCCGAAGAACGCGACCATCAGAAGAACGGTGCCGACTCCGGCGAGAACCACTGTATCGACGAACATGGCTGCCTCCTGTTGTGCCTGTCTGTCTGGGATGGCTTCACGTTATCAGCGCTGGCGGCAGGAAAATTGACCTGGATCAATGGCTCAGGAGCAGGCGTGACCGGGCTTGAGGGAATACTGACCCAGGTCAAGAAATCGAGGGGGGTCGAGGCGGGAAACGCTGCACAACGGAGTGCGCAGCGGGAAGATCGGGGGCGCTTTCAGCGTTTCTTGGGCTTGCTCTTGGACTTCTTCCTGGCCTTGCCCAGCGGCAACACCTGCTCGAAGACCTGGCGCATTTCGTTGAGGCGCTTGTCGTTGAGGTCATGGATACGCTTGTCGCGCTCGGCGGCGAAGTCGATCAGCTTGTCGTCATTGCTCATAGCGGAAACCGGATCAGGCGAAAGGTCAGATTCAGGCGTGGCGCGCAGGCTTGGCGCGTCTTCGCCACTTGATGTTGCCAATGATGCTGGGTCGGCCCGCGCATGACCAGTAGCGAAGCGTGTTCCAACGTCAGTGAATGTTCGATGCGCGTGCTGCCAACACGGCGCAGGTCGAAACGTCGGCTGCCGCCCAGGTTGAGCGAGGCGATCAGCGGATCACGGCCCAGCTCCGGCTCGGCATCGCTGTGCCAGCCCATGGAGTCCTGGCCGTCGCGGTAGTAGTTGAGCAGCACGGCATTGAGGGGCTGCCCGACCTCGTCCGCGACCCGCTGACGAATCTCGTCCAGCAGCAGCGTCCAGGGCATAGGCTCATGCAGCTTGCCGGAATAGCGATAACGCGCCTCGGTATCGCCGTACCAGGCGGTCAGCCGTGGCGTGCGGTGGTAGCGTCCGTGAATGAACAGTTCCGGCTGCTGCCAGGGCGTTTGCTCGACCAGCGCGTCTAACCAGTTGTCAGCCACAGCGGCGTCCACCCAGCCGGGCAGATAGTCCAGCTCGGCATCGGCGATGGCAGGCAAGGGATCAGCGAACAGCATGACGGTCTATATCAACGAGAATAAAAGAGTGTCTCAGACTTCAACATCCACCCACAGCCCTTGTCGGGGCAAATCCCCCAGCGCCTGCTCCACCTCTTCCGGCTCGGCCTCGGCCAACTGTTCCGGGGTGTAGCCACGCCGCTGGCGGCGGCGCTGCTCATCACGCAGCAACTCCTCGGTTTCCTGCGGGTGCCGCTTATCCAGGCTCAGCGCACTTTCCTTGGCGCTCTGCTCGACCGGGGTCACCGGAGGAATCTCGGGCTTGGGCTTGATCACGTCCTGCGTGGCCGTGACCGGCACCAGGCCTTGGGGAATCGGTGGCAGCATGCAACAGCACCTCCTTTGGTCAGGCTGTCGGCCCCGCGAAACGCTACTTGAGGGCGTGCTCACTACACTTTCGACTAACGGATGCGACGATAGTGCCACGACCGCTTTAGCCATGGTTCGGCATCCGTTACCATAGCCGGCTTTTTCACGCGGGAGACAGGCATGGCGCAGTATCAACCGGGGCAACGCTGGATCAGTGACAGCGAAGCGGAATTGGGTCTGGGAACCATCCTCGCCGAGGAAGGCCGCCTGCTCACCGTGCTCTACCCGGCCACCGGCGAAACCCGTCAATACGCCACGCGCAATGCTCCGCTGACCCGTGTGCGCTTCGCCCCGGGTGACGAGATCACCCATTTCGAGGGTTGGAAGCTCACCGTACAGGAAGTCGAGGACATCGACGGCCTGCTGGTCTACCACGGCCTCAATGCCCAGCATCAGCCGGTCACCCTGCCGGAAACCCAGCTGTCGAACTTCATCCAGTTCCGCCTGGCCAGCGACCGCCTGTTCGCCGGCCAGATCGACCCGCTGTCCTGGTTTGCCCTGCGCTACCACAGCCTGGAGCACAACAGCCGCCTGCTGCAGTCGTCGCTGTGGGGCCTGGGTGGCGCGCGCGCGCAACCGATCGCCCACCAGTTGCACATCGCCCGCGAAGTGGCCGACCGCATCGCCCCGCGCGTGCTGCTGGCCGACGAAGTGGGCCTGGGCAAGACCATCGAAGCCGGCCTGGTAATCCATCGCCAGTTGCTTTCCGGTCGTGCCAGCCGCGTGCTGATCCTGGTCCCGGAAAACCTGCAGCACCAGTGGCTGGTGGAGATGCGCCGGCGCTTCAACCTCGACGTCGCGCTGTTCGACGCCGAGCGTTTCATGGAGAGCGACGCCAGCAACCCCTTCGAGGATTGCCAGCTGGCGCTGGTCGCCCTGGAGTGGCTGAAGGACGACGAGAAAGCCCAGGACGCGCTGTTCGCTGCCGGCTGGGACCTGCTGGTGGTCGACGAAGCCCACCACCTGGTCTGGCACCCGGAACAGGCTAGCGCTGAATATTCGCTGGTCGAGCAACTGGCCGAGGTCATCCCCGGCGTACTGCTGCTCACTGCCACCCCGGAACAGCTCGGCCAGGACAGTCACTTCGCCCGCCTGCGCCTGCTCGACCCGGCCCGTTTCCATGACCTGCAAGCCTTCCGCGCCGAAAGCAGCCAGTACCGCCCGGTCGCCGAAGCCGTGCAGGAGCTGCTGGACCAGGGCAAGCTCAGCGCCCAGGCCCGCGATGCCATCGGCGGCTTCCTTGGTGATGAAGGCCGTGAGCTGCTGGACGCCATCGATGGCGGCGACGAACAAGCGCGCGCACGCCTGGTACGCGAACTGCTGGATCGCCACGGCACCGGCCGCCTGCTGTTCCGTAACACCCGCGCCGCCGTACAGGGCTTCCCCGAGCGCGAGCTGCACTCCTACCCGCTGCCGAGCCCGGACGAATACCTGGAGCTGCCGGTCGGTGAGCACGCCGAGCTGTACCCGGAAGTCAGCTATCAGGCGCAGGAAGAAGTCGACGACGAGCAACGCTGGTGGCGCATCGACCCGCGCGTCGAGTGGCTGATCGACACCCTGAAGATGCTGAAGAAATTCAAGGTGCTGGTGATCTGCGCCCACGCCGAAACCGCACTGGACCTGGAAGACGCCCTGCGCGTGCGCTCCGGCATCCCGGCCACGGTGTTCCATGAAGGCATGAGCATCCTCGAGCGCGACCGCGCGGCGGCCTACTTCGCCGACGAAGAATTCGGTGCCCAGGTGCTGATCTGCTCGGAAATCGGCTCCGAGGGCCGCAACTTCCAGTTCGCGCATCACCTGGTGCTGTTCGACCTGCCGGCGCACCCGGACCTGCTCGAGCAGCGCATCGGCCGTCTCGACCGTATCGGCCAGAAACACCGCATCCAGCTGCACGTGCCGTATCTGGAGAACAGTCCGCAAGAGCGCCTGTTCCAGTGGTACCACCAGGCGCTCAATGCCTTCCTCGCCACCTGCCCCACCGGCAACGCCCTGCAACATCAGTTCGGCCCACGCCTGCTGCCGATGCTGGAGAACGCCGACGACGGCCAGTGGCAGCAACTGGTGGACGAAGCCACCGCCGAACGCATTCGCCTCGAAGGCGAACTGCACAGCGGTCGCGACCGCCTGCTGGAGCTGAACTCCGGCGGCGCCGGCGAAGGCGAGGCGCTGGTCGAGTCCATCCTCGAACAGGACGACCAGTTCACCCTGCCGATCTACATGGAAGAGCTGTTCAACGCCTTCGGCATCGACAGCGAAGACCACTCCGACAACGCCCTGATCCTGCGCCCCAGCGAGAAGATGCTCGATGCCAGCTTCCCCCTGGGCGACGACGAGGCGGTGACCGTCACCTACGATCGCGAGCAGGCCCTGGCCCGCGAGGACATGCAGTTCCTCACCTGGGAACACCCCATGGTGCAGGGCGGCATGGACCTGGTGCTGTCCGGCTCGATGGGCAACACCGCCGTGGCGCTGATCAAGAACAAGGCGCTCAAGCCCGGCACCGTGCTGCTGGAGCTGCTCTACGTCAGCGAAGTGGTCGGCCCGCGCAAGCTGCAACTCGGCCGCTTCCTGCCGCCGGCTGCGCTGCGCTGCCTGCTCGACGCCAACGGCAACGACCTGGCGCCGAAGGTCGGTTTCGAGACGCTCAACGACCAGCTCGAAAGCGTGCCACGGGCCAGCGCCAACAAGTTCGTCCAGGCCCAGCGCGATGTGCTGGCCAAGCAGATCAATGACGCCGAAGCCAAGGTCATGCCGCGCCATGTCGAGCGCGTGGCCGAGGCCAAGCGTCGCCTGATCGCCGAACTGGACGAGGAACTGGCCCGCCTGGTCGCCCTGCGCGCGGTCAACCCGAGCGTACGCGACAGCGAGATCGAGGCTCTGCGCGAGCAGCGCGAGCAAAGCCTGGCGATGTTCGACAAGGCTGCCCTGCGTCTGGAAGCGATTCGCGTATTGGTCGCGGGCTAACCCTAGGGGGCGCTGCGCAGCGCCCCGTACTTACAGTCCCTCGAAGTAGCCCGGATGCAATCCGGGAAAGGTGGGCACCTTACTCCCGGATTGCATCCGGGCTATGACCAAAAGCGTTACCCGCCCAGCTCGTCCAGCCTTTTTTGCAGAAACTGCCGATCCGGCCCCTGTTGCGCCAGCGCCAGGGCCTGACCGTAGGCTGCAATCGCCTGCTCGCGTCGGCCCAACCGGCGCAGCAGATCGGCCCGCGCTGCATGGGCCAGGTGGTAACCCTGCAGTTCGCCCGCAGCCAGCAGTCGGTCGATTTCCACCAACCCCGCCTGCTCGCCATCGCGCATGGCCAGCGCCACGGCGCGGTTGAGTTCGATCACCGGCGACGGGTTCAAGCGCAGCAACTCGTCATACAGACCGACGATCTGCGCCCAATCGGTTTCTTCCAGACTGGCCGCCTCTGCATGCACCGCGGCAATCGCCGCCTGCAGGCTGTAGGGGCCGAAACGTCGCGAATGCAGGGCCTGCAGCACCAGCGCCTCGCCTTCGGCGATCAGCTCGCGGTTCCACAGCCTGCGATCCTGATCTTCCAGCAGAATCACCTCACCATCAACGCCGCTACGTGCAGCGCGCCGCGACTCGTGCAACAGCATCAGCGCCAGCAGCCCCTGCACCTCTGGCTCGGGCAGCAGCTCCAGCAGCAAGCGTCCCAGGCGAATCGCCTCGTCGGACAACTGGCTGCGGGTCAGCGAATCACCCGAGCTGGCGAAGTAGCCTTCGTTGAACACCAGGTAAACCACCCGCAACACCGCCTCCAACCGCTCGGGCAGCTCGCTGCGCCCCGGCACCTCGTAAGGGATACGCGCATCGCGGATCTTCGCCTTGGCCCGCACGATGCGCTGGGCCAGGGTCGCAGGGCTGGAGAGGAAGGCGCGGGCGATCTCCTCGGTGGAGAGGTCGCACACCTCGCGCAGGGTCAGTGCCACCTGAGCATCACTGGCCAGCGCCGGGTGGCAGCAGGTGAAGATCAGGCGCAGGCGATCGTCTTCGAGCAGTTCGCCTCCCTCGACGTCACCCTCGTCAGGCAATTCGGCCTGCTCATCCAGCGGCTGGAAGCGGCGCTGCCGACGCAGGCTGTCGATGGCCTTGAAACGCCCGGCAGAGACCAGCCAGGCGCGTGGATTGTCCGGTACGCCGTCCTGTGGCCACTGCTCGACCGCGCTGCGAAACGCCTCGTGCAGCGCCTCCTCGGCCAGGTCGAAATCGCCGAGCAGACGAATCAGGGTCGCCAGCACTCGGCGCGACTCCTCGCGGTATAGGCGTTCGATCAGTTCGCTGACCGGTGGCGATATCGACATGCGCTTCTCCTGAACGAAGGCATACGTTGCCCAATACCGCTGGCGGCGTCGAGTGGCGGCACGATCCGCCCCTCGATTTGGCATCCATTGCATTGGCAGCCATTCGACCACTGGGCATAGTCGCGCATTCCAATGATGAAGGGAGTCATGTCATGCAATGGTTGCTGCTCGGCCTGCTGGGCGCCGCGCTATTTCTCTACGGCCGGGTCACCGGCGACACTCAGCTCAGCCTGCTGAGCAAAGGCATACCGGTGCTCGCCCTGCTTTTGTGGTTGCGCCAGGCGCCGGCCGGCACCTATCGCCGCTGGATCGCCACCGGCTTGCTGTTTTCCATGGCCGGCGACCTCCTGCTGGACTGGCCCGGCGATCTGTTCGTGTTCGGCCTTGGCGCCTTTCTGCTCGGGCACCTGGCCTACCTGCGCGCCTATTGCTCCGACAGCCGGCGGCCTGCCCTCGCCGCCCTGCTACTGGCACTGATTGCCGGCGGTGCGATGTTCGCCGTACTGGCCAGCAGCGGACTGGGCGAGCTGCTGATTCCAGTGGCCTGCTACGCCACGGCGATCAGCCTGATGCTCTGGCGTGCGCTGGCCCGCATTGGCCATCCTGACCTGCAGCCACGCTCCACCTGGCTCGCCGCCGGCGGTGCGGCGCTCTTCGTGCTGTCCGACAGCCTGATCGGCATTGACCGCTTCGTCGCCAGCTTCGACGCCGCGCCTTACGCCATCATCCTCACCTACTGGCTCGGCCAGTGGGGCATCACCGCTTCGGCGTTCGAGCGCCATAGCGCCTGAGGCAGCCAGGGCAATCGCATAAAGGTGTCGGAGCGAACGGACGGCGCTCCGCTCTATTCGCGATTTCATCGCGAATATCGCCCTTAGGAGGTAAAAGAATTGCCCTGCACATGCAGCTCGTAGCCTGGGGCTTGCGGCCGTCTTTTTGCTAAGATGCCGGCTTTTCAGCTACCCGTTACGACTGCCGTGAGCCAAGAACCCGATCGTCTATTCTCCCAGCCCCTGTCCACGGTGCCCGACTTCGTCTTCAACGAGGATGTCGTGCGGGTCTTCCCCGACATGATCAAGCGCTCGGTGCCAGGCTACCCGACCATCGTCGAGAACATCGGTGTGCTCGCCGGCCAGTTTGCCCAGCCGCACACCACCCTGTACGACCTGGGCGCATCGCTCGGCGCGGTGACACAGGCGCTGCGTCGCCATGTGCGCGTCGATGGCTGCCAGGTGATCGCGGTGGATAACTCCCCGGCCATGGTCGCGCGCTGCAGCGAGTACCTGCACGCCCAGGACGCCATGTTCCAGGAGCTGCTGCCGGTGGACGTAATCGAGGCGGATATTCTCGCCCTGGCGCTCAAGCCCACCTCGCTGGTCACACTCAACTTCACCTTGCAGTTCATACCGCCGGAGCGCCGCATGGAATTGCTCACGCGCGTTCGCCAGGCCCTGCTGCCGGGCGGCGCGCTGATCCTTTCAGAGAAGCTGCGTTTCGAGGACGCCGCCGAGCACGAGCTGCTCACCGAACTGCATGTCGCCTTCAAGCGCGCCAACGGCTACAGCGAGCTGGAAATCGCCCAGAAGCGCAGCGCCATCGAGAAGGTGATGTTGCCCGACAGCCTTGAGCAGCACCGCGAACGTCTGCTCGCCGCCGGCTTCAGCAAGGTGGTGCCCTGGTTCCAGTGCCTGAACTTCGCCTCGCTGGTGGCCCTGCCATGATGCGCGATCTGCACCTCGACGCTTTGCAGGCGCAACTGGCCGGCACCCCTTTGCAGGATTGGGCGGCCGATTTGCCCGGCCAGCTCGATGCCAAGCTGGCCATCGGTCACGGCGATCTGGCGCGCTGGTACGGCGCCGTAAAAGCGCTGCCGGAACTGCCGGTGAGCGAGGTGGAACTGGCTCAGCACTTCGCCTTCGGCGGCGCCTGCGACGACGCCACGCGTGCGCAGTTGAAAACGGCCCTGCAGGGGCTGATTCCCTGGCGCAAGGGTCCATTCGAATTGTTCGGCGTGCGTATCGACACCGAATGGCGCTCGGACTGGAAATGGCAGCGCGTCGCCCCACATCTGGATCTGGCCGGCAAGCGCATCCTCGACGTCGGCTGCGGCAATGGCTACTACATGTGGCGCATGCTCGGGGCGGGTGCCGACAGCGTGGTCGGTATTGACCCCAACTGGCTGTTCCTCTGCCAGTTCCTGGCGATGAAACGCTACCTGCCGGATCAGCCGGCATGGCACTTGCCACTGGCCTTCGAAGAGCTGCCGGCCAAACTGCAGGGCTTCGATACGGTGTTTTCCATGGGCGTGCTTTACCATCGC